>NZ_KB291206.1:24620-57178 GCF_000318255.2 Capnocytophaga sp. oral taxon 380 str. F0488 | reverse complement strand
TCATTATCTGCCTGTCGTGCTACGACTGCCCGTGTGGCTCACACCTGCCCGTGTGGCTCGCACCGTTTATCACATAAGATTTCGTATAAATCCTCCTAACTCACCATTAACTATTAACCATTAATCATTAATCATTAGTTTAGAAAAAAGTTACTATGAAAGCACTTGTAATTGTAGATGTTCAAAATGATTTTATGCCTACCGGTACATTACCTGTACCCCAAGGCGACCAAATAATTCCCTTTATCAATGCCGAAATGACACAAGGGTATGACCTTATTGTTGCAACACAAGATTGGCACCCTGCTACTCATAAAAGTTTTGCAAGTCAGCACGCTGGTAAAAAGCCTTTTGAAGTAATACAGCTCGGAGGTATCGACCAAATACTGTGGCCAGACCATTGTGTGCAAGGTACTTTCGGAGCAGAACTGCATAAAGATTTAGATATTCGCCCCATTGCAACCATTTTTCGCAAAGGAATGAACCCCGAAGTGGATAGCTACAGTGCTTTTTTTGATAATAATAAACAGAACAACACAGGATTACACGGTTTTTTGCAAGACAAAGGCATTACAGAACTCGTATTTTGTGGCTTAGCAGGTGATTTTTGTGTAGCTTATAGTGCTAATGATGCCAAAGCCTTAGGCTATAAGGTAAGTTTGTTCGACAAAGGTATAAGGTCAATCAATTGCTAAAAAATCAATATTAAAAGAATAATATGTTAAAAATAGAAGTGAAATATATTGCTTATATAATATTAGCTGTGGCTTTTGCGGGTTGTGATACACCTTTCTTCTCTCCAAGAGAAAACTACCAAACACCCTTCGAGCAAACTGATGGTACCAAGAGCTCATCATATGAGGAAGTAATAGACTACTACAAAGATTTATCGAAAGAATTTGCATCTATTTCCTTTAAAACAATGGAGCAAACCGATAATGGTCAGCCGTTGCACCTGGTAATCTACAGTCCCGATGCCGAGTTTAATCTCTCCAAGTATCACAAAGATAGAACCATTGTTTTTATTAATAATGCTATTCACGGCAACGAACCTGATGGAGTGGACGCTACTATGTTGCTCTTTCGTAATTTGGCGCAGAATGAAATCAAGCTTTCCAAAAATGTGATAGTAGTAACTATTCCAGTGTACAATATAGGCGGAATGCTCACAGGTAAGAAAAACAGTGAAGCAAACTACAATTTAAACTGCGATTTTGTAAAAGCTGATGTAGAGAATACCTTGTCGTTTGCTAAAATCTTACAAGAAGTACAGCCAGATATCTTTATTGATAACCACGTAATTGATGTAGCTAATGCTCCTTATGTGTTAAGCTATTCTACCTCACAAATTGAGAAGTTAGGCGTTTTTACAGGAGGTTATGTACGTGATGCTTTATTGCCACGTCTCTCTCAGCAGTTAGAAAAAAGACAACTCCCTTTCCAAAGCGATAGTTTGAGAACCCCTTTTAAGCAATTAACCTTATCCTCACACCCCGATATTCCTCGATATGCCACTGGTTATGTCAGCTTGTGGGACTGTATGAGTATCCGTATTAATACTAATGGACAGAAACCCTACAAACAACGCGTAGAAGCTAACTATGAGATGATGAAAACCCTTGTAGAAATAGCCGATGCTGACAATCAGTATATCAAGCAAGTAAAAATCAAACAAACAGAGGCTGATAATGCACAAAAGGAATATTCGTTGGAATGGGAAATAGATTCTACTCAATATACAAAAGTAGATGAAAAACCTCTTTACAATCATTTTAAACCCGTGCAGAGTGTTAGTATTCCTCAAAATTATATCGTTCCTAAAGTATGGCAAAGAGTAATTGACCGCCTAAAAGCTAACGGTGTAGCAATAACAGAAATAGAGAAAGATACGCTGATGAATGTAACATCTTATCGCATTGAGAATTTTAAAACTTATACCTATCCGTTTGAGGGGCATTATTTGCATCACCAAACACAAGTGAGTCCTCAGAAAGAAAAAGTACAACTTTACAAAGGCGATTATCTTATTGAGGTAGCGCAACCCGCTAAACACTATCTGTTGGAAACCTTAGAACCTCAAGCACCTGATTCTTTCTTTAATTGGAACTTTTTTGATAGTGTTTTAGGGAAAGAGGAAGACAAACCTATTTACCCCATTTACCGAAAAGAATGATTTAAAAGTAACATTATTATGAAACCATTATTATTTATTTTATGTGTCTTGCCTACTTTTTCCATAGCGCAAGACCTAACCGTAATGACTTATAACATTCGTTGCGAAGTTCCTCAAGACGGTGTAAACGCTTGGACTAATGGTAATAGGAAAGAAAAGGTATTTACAGTGCTTACAGAGGCAAACCCCGATATCTTTGGAGTACAAGAAGCCTTACCACACCAACTTAAATTTTTGGAAGAACGTTTCCCTACTTATCAGCGTGAAGGTGCAGGGCGTGACGACGGTAAGGAAGCGGGTGAACATTCGGCTATTTTCTTCAAAAAAGGTCGTTTTACCTTGCTCGACAAAGGGAACTTTTGGCTTTCTCAAACTCCTGAGGTGCCTTCCTTAGGCTGGGACGCTACTTGCTGTAACCGCATTTGCTCTTGGGTAAAACTCAAAGATAAAAAGACGATCTTTTGGGTGTTCAATCTCCATTTCGACCACGAAGGCAAAGTAGCTCAGGTACAAAGTGCCGATTTGGTTTTACAGAAAATTAAAGAGATTGCCAAGAGCGGGAAAGTCATCTTAATGGGTGATTTCAATCTTCCTACTGAGCACCCTGCCGTACAAAAAATAGCATCTCAGTTGTACGACACCCAGTTATCACCCACTAATAAAACACCTAATATGGGTACTTTCAATGCTTTTAAAACCGATGAACCTTTAAAAGGACATATAGATTTTATCTTTGTTCAGAAGTCTATAAAAGTAAAACAATATAAAATTATAGAAACCCGCATTGGTGGTCTCTATCCTTCCGACCACTTACCTGTATGGGTAGAATTACAACTGAAATAAACTTTTTAAAACAGTATGAAACAGTATTTATCTGACCGTATCAACGCTATGGAAGTATCGGCTACCTTAGGAATGGCAGCCAAAACGCGTGAACTAAAAGCCGAAGGCAAGGACATCATTGGTCTTAGCTTAGGCGAACCCGATTTCGATATCCCTGATTTTATAAAAGAAGCAGCTATCGAGGCAGTACAACAGAACTACAGCAAATATACTCCTATTGATGGTTATTTGGAATTGAGAGAGGCGATTTGCGAAAAGTTCAGACGCGACAATAACCTTCATTACAAGCCTTCACAAATAGTAGTATCTACGGGAGCTAAACAATGCTTGGCAAATGTAGCCTTGGCGATGCTCAATCCTGGTGACGAGGTGATATTTCCTGCTCCTTATTGGGTGAGTTATAAGGAAATAGCTAAAATGGCAGGAGGCGTTCCCATAGAGGTTCACACAACCATTGAGAACGACTTCAAAATAACTCCTGCTCAGTTGGAAGTAGCTATTACTCCTAAAACTAAAATGGTATGGTTTAATACCCCTTGTAACCCCAGTGGTTCTATATACAGCAAAGAAGAATTAGAAGCTTTAGCCGTAGTGCTTAGAAAACACCCTAACATCTTTATTCTCTCAGATGAGATTTATGAGTATATCAACTTCACCAATGAGAGAGTAACTAGTGTAGCCGAAATCGACGGACTCTATGAACGTACCATCACTGTAAATGGAATGTCCAAAGCCTTTGCAATGACTGGCTGGCGTATAGGCTATATGGGAGCTCCTGAATGGATTGCTAAAGCCTGTACCAAAGTACAAGGACAAATAACCAGTGGTGCTAATGCCATAGCTCAACGCGCTTCTATTGCTGCCCTGAAAGCACCTAAGAGCAAAATACAATATATGGTAGACGAGTTTAAAAGGCGTAGAGATTTAGTATTACAACTTCTAAGTGAGATTGACGGGTTTAAACTCAACGTCCCCGAAGGTGCCTTCTATGTGTTCCCCGATGTATCGTCTTTCTTTGGCAAAACCCTAAGAGGTCGCAATATTCACAACGCAACCGACTTCTCTTTGTATCTGTTAGAAGAAGCAATGGTAGCTACTGTTACAGGTGAAGCCTTTGGTGATGCTAATTGCATTCGCTTTTCGTATGCTGCTTCTGAGGAAGATTTGCGAGAAGCTATAAGACGTATAGAAGAGAGTTTGCAATAATAAAAAACACTTTTTCGGTTTTGGTTTGCACATTCAATTAAAAATAGTACTTTTGCGCCTAAAAAATAAACGACAAAGAATCATTGTAAAATTAAAGTAGTGTTATGGCAATAGCAGATAGCAAGACTATTAAATACTTAAAGTCTTTTTACATAAAGGATTATCTTATTATCATCTTAGGGCTTATATCATATGCGATAGGAATTACAGGCTTTATAATGCCTAATGGGATAGTAACAGGAGGTTTGGCAGGTATCTGTCTTATCTTGAATTATAAGTTAGGAGCCGATTTGGCTATTACCTATTGGATTATCAACTTTATACTCTTGGTGATAGGCTTTAAAGCAATGAGTAAGCAATTCACCTACCGAACACTCATCTCTATAACTATTCTATCGGGATTGATTTGGGCTGGGAAAGAGTATTTAATGCCTTATTTTATAGAACACCCTCCTTTGAGAGACGACTTCTTAAACGTAATTATGGGAGGATTGCTATGCGGTACGGGTTTAGGATTGGTTTATTCAGCTAACGGAAGTACAGGAGGCACTGATATAATAGGCTTTGTTATTACCAAGTATTACAGCATCAGTATAGCGCGTATTCTTTTGGTGGTAGACGTGTGTATCGTGCTATCGTCTTTCTTCATTTTGGAACGCCAAGACAATTCACTCGAAAAGACTATTTATGGACTTATCCTCTTACCGCTGATGTGGCAGATGGTAGAAATTGTTATCAATGGAGCAAGACAATCGGTGCAGTTGTTTATCTTCTCTAAACACTATGATGAGATAGCGAACCACATCAATAGTGAACTCAAACGCGGTTGTACTATTATCGATGGGATAGGTTGGTATTCTAAATCCTCGCAAAAAATAGTGATTGTAATAGCTCGCCGTACAGAGGCTACTTCTATCTTCCGTTTGGTGCGAACAATAGACCCTGCTGCCTTTGTAACGAAGACCAACGTAATGGGGGTTTATGGTAATGGTTTTGATAAATTAAAGTAAAATATTTTTCAGGTTTTAGAAAAAGTACTATATTTGCACGTTCAAAACAAAAAAGAATGATTCAGAGAATACAAACTATTTATATGCTGTTGGTAGTGATTGTAGCTACCGTAGCCGTCCCGATGCTTTTTAGTATAGATTGGCTTAGGAGTATCTTATTAGGGATAACAGCAATATTGGCTCTATACACCATATTTAAATATAAGAAAAGAAGTGTTCAGCAGTGGCTTAACTGGCTGAACGTCCTTATAAATTTTACTTTACTAGGAATATTTGTATATCGAATGCTAAACTCATCTGGAGAAGGCTTGCTTTCGGAGAAAGGTGTTGGGGTTTTCGTACCCGTGCTTTCTATCGTTTTTTTGTTTTTAGCCAACAAGGCTATCAGACGGGACGAGAAGCTCGTAAAATCAGCAGACCGATTGCGATAGACCTATAATCTTAGTAGTGTTGTGCGTTAAAAAAATCCTAAGTGTTTAAACTTAGGATTTTTTTATTATCTTTGTGCCCTATTTATTAAATAAATCAGATAATGAAAAGAACATATGCAGGTATTCCAACAGAAAATGCAACGCTGGAAAACTCAAAAGTAATGCTGGTAACAGTACCTTATGATGGTACGTCTACTTGGGGTAAAGGAGCCGATAAAGGACCTGAATTGTTTTTAGATGCCTCAGAAAATATGGAGCTATACGATATTGAAACGGATACCGAGCCTTATCTCAATGGAGTGTTTTTAGCAGGTGAAGTAAGCGAAAACAGTTCGCCAGAGGCAATGACACAAGCGGTTTATGAAAAGACACAAGAACTATTGAAGCACGAAGATAAGCTTTTTACTCTTTTTGGTGGAGAACACTCAGTGTCTATTGGTTCTATACGTGCCGTAGGTGAAAAGTATGAAAAACTTACAGTTTTGCAACTTGATGCCCATACTGATTTGCGCCCTGAGTATCACGGTTCAACCTCTAATCACGCTTGTGCCGTATTTGAAGCTAACCAAAAACACAAATTAGTACAAGTAGGTATTCGCTCGATGGATGTAGAGGAAAAGCAATATTTACCAAAAGGACGAGTATTTTTCGCTCACGAAATAGCTAAAAACAAAGAGTGGGTTGAAGATGTACTTGACAAGGTATCGGGGAATGTATATATCACGATAGATTTAGACGCTTTCGATCCTGCTATCGCACCTTCAACAGGCACTCCTGAACCAGGAGGATTGCAATGGTACCCTACTCTTAAACTCTTACGTAAAGTGTTTAAAAAATGTAATGTGGTAGCGTTTGACATTGTAGAACTAATGGATAGTCCGCAGGCTAAGCCTACGGCTTTCTTGGCAGCTAAACTTTATTACAAGATGTTAGCTTATTATTTTAAATATAGAAGTAAGAAAAAAGAGATAAAGGTATAGAAGAGTTTTCTGCGAAGAAGGCATAAATTAATGATTATAAATAACAAAAGAGGCTATTTGATTTTTCAAATAGCCTCTTTTGTTTATCCTTTTAGTACTTGATGTAAGAATTTATCGAAAATAATCTTAAACCATTCAGTATACCGATGCGGGTGCTTAGCAATATCTTCTTTTATCTTTTCTGGAAGTTCCCAACGCCAATCGGCTACTTCTTCAGGGTTGATAGTAGGGGAGGCGTTATAGTATCCTATGAGAATATGGTCGAGTTCGTGCTCTGTAAGCCCGTTATCAAAAGGGGCTTTGTAGATAAAACTCAATATATCGGTAAGTTCTGTAACAAAACCCATTTCTTCTTGTAAGCGACGCTTGCCTGCTTCAATAGTTGTCTCGCCCTGACGTGGGTGACTGCAACAAGTATTCGTCCACAAGTTAGGCGAATGATATTTGCTCGCAGCTCTTTGTTGTAACATAATCTCCCCTTTATCGTTGAGTATAAATACAGAGAAAGCCCTATGTAATAAGGCTTTTTGGTGTGCTTCAAGCTTCCCCATTAAGCCTATGGGAGTATCGTGTTCGTTCACTAATATTACTTGTTCTTCCATATTTGCAAATAGGAGTACTTATTTTACTTCCATTCTATCGCCTTTTTCAATTCCCCATTTATCGGACAATCCTCCATTGATTTCTAATACATACATAGCAGGTTTCTCTGAGGGTAAAGAGGTTTCGTCGTAAGGGCGAGCGTTTTTAGCTATACTTACCACTTTTTTATCTTTATCTAAATAGATGATATCCAAAGGTATTTCAGTATTTCTCATATAGAAAGAACGAGGAGCTTCTTCTGGAAAAATAAACCACATTCCTTGATGTTCGTCCATTGAAGAGCGGTACATTAGTCCTAAGGCACGCTCCTCATCGTTTTTAGCAAATTCAACTTCAATAGTTTGGATAAGAGAGTCGTTCTTAAAGATAGAGACTTCACCGTCTCGAGTAAAATCAATATCCTGAGGAGTGATTTCTATTTCTTGTACTCTATTACTCTCATTAGAGAAGAAACGAGGTAAAATAAGGGCAATAGCTGCTAAGGCTACCAATACTAATGCTACAGTTACAAAGTGTTTTCTAAAAAATTGCATTCTAATTATAAAATTTAAATTTTAACTCTAATTAAGTTCTAAAATGTTCACAAAATTAATATTAATACTTACGTGTTTCGATGCGATTTCTGAATAACAAGTAGAAACCTGCTAAGATAAATGGAATACTGAGCCACTGACCAGTAGAGAGCAAGCCGAGAGAGCTTTCGAAACCTCCTTGACTTTCTTTTACAAATTCCACTGCAAAACGAATACTCCACAAGAGTACTAAAAATAGTCCAAAGATGAAGTAAGGTTGGTCTTTTTTGTCAGTTTTCCAATACACGTACCACAATACCCAAAACAAGCAAAAATAGCCAAAGGCTTCGTACAATTGTGCAGGGTGTTGGTAAGGGATAGAAGCTAAAATATCAGCATAACGAGGGTCGTGAGCAATGAGTTTATAAGCAGTTTGAGGGTCGGTTTGTTCAGTAATAGCCATTGCTCTACGGGGAGAGATAGCTCCGCCTTGTACAAATTTCACCCCTAACGGATAAGTATTGCTTACTATTTTGCCGTTGATTTCGGAATTGAAAAAGTTACCAAAGCGCACAAACATACCTCCGATAGTGATAGGAATCACCACACGGTCTAATATCCACGATAGGCTAATATCTTTATACTTACGCACATATAGTATCATTGCGATAATAATACCTACGGCAGCTCCGTGACTTGCTAAACCTGAAAAGCCTGTAAGCTCCCAACCGCCACCGGGTTTCTCTTTAATAGGCAAAAAGATTTCGAGCAAGTGGTCTTTGAAATAATCCCAATTGTAAAATAAGCAATCGCCTAAACGTGCGCCTACTAAGGTAGCTATAGCGGTGTAAACGAACAAGGTGTCCAGCTGTTGTACTGTTTTGCCTTCGTTCAGATATATTTTTTTAGTGAGAAACCACCCCAAGCTAAAAGCCACGATAAACATCAAGCTGTAATAGCGAAGTGAAAAAGTACCTATAAAAGGTAGGTTTAAAGAGGCGAGAATCTCATTAGAATTCCATATAAAATTTAAAGCAATCATTAGTATTTATTTTTGAGATGCAAAAGTACGATTTTTATTTAAAACGACAAGTTATTTATAAAATTAATACCCGGTTAATGCCAATAATACCAATAATACCTAAGTTAATACTAGAAATGCCAATAATACTAATAATGATGATTCAGTGAATAGAATAGGGCGGATTAGGGTTTGAGGTAGTGAGCTAAAATGTACTGAGATTTTTCTGTTAAAGAATATTAAATACCGCAGATTTTTTAAATTTATACCACAAGGTCTTATTTTGAACCTCAAAAATACAAAATATTGATAAAGAACATATTATTTAAAATTTTATCTTTTACTTTTGAGCCATCTCAACCGAAGGAAGAGCGAAGGTAAGGCGAACCTAAACCGAAGCTAAGGCGAAGATAAGCCCTTAGTATGCTGTATATCAACTCATAAAAAACACTCTTCTTATTATTGAGAAAAAAGTGTTAAAATGGGCTATATTGCGAGAAAAACGCAAAAAAACTTTGCCGTATAGAACAACCATTAGCAAAGTAACTGAATACAAACCAATGACAAATATTTGCTTTTGAGTTTGAATTGCTATATCTTTGCACTTTAGAATTAACTGTTAATCATTTATCAGTAACCATTAAATAAATGCTTAGAATAGAAAATATTAGTAAACAATATGGCGACTATACGGCTTTAGACGATGTGTCGTTACATATCCCTAAGGGGAGTATCTTTGGTCTGCTGGGACCTAATGGGGCGGGAAAAACCTCACTGATACGTATTATCAACCAAATTGTATTGCCCGATGCGGGTAAAGTGTTCTTCGACGGAGAACTGTTACAACCTAAGCATACGGCACAAATAGGCTATTTACCCGAAGAGCGTGGTTTGTACAAAACGATG
Source organism: Capnocytophaga sp. oral taxon 380 str. F0488 (assembly GCF_000318255.2). NCBI lineage: Bacteria > Pseudomonadati > Bacteroidota > Flavobacteriia > Flavobacteriales > Flavobacteriaceae > Capnocytophaga > Capnocytophaga sp. oral taxon 380. The sequence goes on along the minus strand of NZ_KB291206.1, from coordinate 47,493 downwards.
AAGGTAGGTGAGCAGGCTTTGTATTTAGCACAACTGAAAGGATTGAGCAAGGAAGAAGCTAAGGAGCGACTTAAATTTTGGTTCAACCGCCTTGATATTGGCGATTGGTGGCACAAAAAAGTACAAGAGCTCTCCAAAGGTATGGCACAGAAAATTCAATTTTTGGTAACTGTACTTCACAACCCTAAACTGCTGATATTCGACGAGCCTTTTAGCGGTTTCGACCCCATCAATGCGAATATTATCAAGGACGAAATTCTATACTTACGGGAGCAAGGAGCAACGATTATCTTCTCTACTCACCGAATGGAATCGGTTGAAGAGTTGTGCGACCATATTGCGCTAATCAATAAATCGCGTAAGATATTAGATGGTAAGCTTATCAACATTAAGAGGGCTTATAAAAACAACTTGTATGAAGTAGGTTTAAAAGTTGCTGAAGAGCAGAAAACAGCCCTCTTAGCTGAACTTAAAAGCCAATTTGAAGTGAGTGAGACAAATTTTAAAACGCTATATGACGAGTTAAAATTACATATCCAGAAGAAAGAGGGACAAACGGCTAACGATTTGTTGCAATACCTCACTACACGTGCCGAAGTAACGCACTTTGTAGAGTCTATCCCCTCAGTAGATGAGATTTTTATATCGACCATTAATAAATTGAAAGAATAGTATAAGATGTCTGAAAGGTTTTCCGCTATAACGGAGTAAGTGAATAAAGAGAGAGGGAATGTTCTTTATTGAATATAGATTTTTAACTTCCTCCGTTCCTCCTCCAAAGGGAGACAGTCCGTAATCAAACCTTCAAAAGGAAGAGCTGTAGCGACGCAAAAGTGACTTTTAGATAGCATAAATTGACAAATTAAGATGAAATACTTAGGAATTATTACTCGAAGAGAGTACTTAAATAAAATACGTAATAGGTCGTTTGTAATAATGACGTTTGTAAGTCCGTTGATACTTGTTATCTTTGCGCTTGTGATTGGTTTTTTGACCAACGTAAACAATAAGAGCAAGGCTAAGGATATTGTGATTGTAGACGAGAGTGGACTCTATGCCAACACTTTTGAGAATACCGAGACAATTCAGTACGAATATCTCAGCAATGTTTCACTCAAAGATGCCAAAGCCGAAGTGTTGGCAAAAAGCAAATACGGATTGTTGTATATCCCTAATAAAGGCGACCAAAATATTGCTTTTTATAGTGAAGAGTCGCCTTCGTTATCGCTTACCAGTGAGCTTACTAATGCTATGGAGCGGACACTCTTTCAGCATAACCTTACTAAAAAAGGGATTGACAAAAAAGAGATAGATGCCGCTAAAACGCATATAAGCATACAAATGGAGAATTTTACGGGAGAGAAGACCTCGGAGTTAGATAACGTAATGAAAATAACCATTGGAGGCATAGCGGGGTATCTTATTTTTATGTTTATCATCATCTATGGTAATATGATAATGCGCAGTGTGATAGAGGAGAAAACCAATCGCATTGTGGAAATCATTATCTCATCAGTTAAGCCTTTTGAACTAATGTTAGGCAAGATATTGGGTACTTCATTAGCAGGTCTTACTCAGTTTGCGATATGGATAGTTATAGGAGGTGTACTGTTGGCATTAGCACCTTCGTTTTTTGAAGTAAATACCTCTGCACAAGTGGTACAAGGAGCGGGTAACGTATCGGAAATCAATAATATAGTGGCTGCCTTGTACCATTTTCCTTTTGCGGAAACCTTTGTAGTGTTCCTATTGTTCTTTATAGGAGGTTATTTGCTATACAGTTCGCTTTATGCGATGATTGGCGCAATGGTAGACAACGAAACTGACACACAACAGTTCCTAATGCCTATATTATTACCGCTAATATTAGCCTTTTATGTAGGTATGTTCTCGGTAATTGAAGAGCCTCACGGTACGATTTCGGTAGTGTTTTCATACATACCTCTCACTTCGCCCGTAGTAATGTTGATGCGCATACCGTTTGGGGTAGCGTGGTGGGAAGTACTGATTTCTCTTGTTATTTTGTATCTTACTTTCTTTGCAGTCATTAAATTAGCATCTAAGATATACCGCATTGGTATTTTGATGTACGGCAAAAAAGCTAGCTATAGAGAGGTGTGGAAATGGCTCAAAATGAAGTAAAATGAAGATAAAAAATCAATATATCAACCGCGAATTGAGTTGGCTAAAATTCAATGCACGCGTACTTCAAGAGGCAGCCGATGAGCGAGTGCCTCTATTGGAACGTTTGCGTTTTGCGGGTATCTTCTCGAACAACTTAGATGAGTTCTTTAAAGTGCGTTACGCTACTGTAAAACGAGTGGCGATGAACGAAACCTCAGATAAAGAACTGGGGGTACACGCCAAAGAGCTCTTGGAAGAAATTACCAAAGAGGTAATACAACTACAAGAAGAGAGTTTGAAAATTATTGCCACTATTACCAAGGAATTGGAGAAAGAGCAGATATTTATAGTAGATGAAAAGACGTTATTACCCGAGCACGAAGCCTTTGTAAATACCTATTTCTACGACAAAGTACGCCCCGCCCTCTTTACTATTATCCTTAACGATTTAGAGAAATTCCCACAACTGAAAGACGATGTGGCGTATTTGGCAGTGAAAATGACCCTAAAAGAAGAAGACGAAAAAGCCTCAGGAGTACAAAAGTTCTTTTCATCACGTGTTTATAAAGAAAAAATACAGTACGCCCTTATTGAGTTGCCTGCTACCCTCGACCGTTTTATAGAGTTGCCTCAAATAGGAGATAAGCATTATATTATTATGCTTGATGATGTGATACGCTTTTGCTTGCACAAGATATTTAATATTTTCAATTACGAATCGCTTACGGCAAATATGATTAAAATCACCCGTGATGCCGAGTTGGATATAGACGATGATTTGAGCAAGAGCTTTATCGAGAAACTCTCGACCAGTATAGAAGACAGACGCAAAGGCGAGCCGGTGCGCTTTGTGTACGACAAGATGATAGACAAGGACACCTTGCAATTTTTATTAGAGAAAATGGGTATTATGAAAACCGACAGCGTAATCCCAGGAGGGCGCTACCATAACCGTCGCGACTTTATGAACTTCCCCAGCTTAGGGCGCAAGGATTTGACATATGCCTCTATACAGCCACTACCTGTACAAGGACTCACCTCAGAAGAGAGTTTACTAAAGAAAATTGCCGAAAAAGACTATTTGCAATACACTCCTTACCATACTTTTTCTAACATTATATGGTTTTTGAGGGAAGCTGCCCTTGACCCTAAGGTAAAATCGGTAAAAATAACCATTTATCGTTTGTCAAAGAACTCACAAGTAGTAAATTCACTTATTAATGCAGTGAAAAATGGCAAACAAGTAACCGTACAGATAGAATTGCAAGCTCGTTTTGATGAAGAATCGAATATACGATATGCTGAACAGCTAAAAGCAGAAGGTGTAAAAGTCATCTTCGGCGTACGCGGACTGAAAGTACACAGTAAAATATGTGTGATTGAACGTAAAGAAGGAAAAGAACTAAAACGTTATGGATTTATCAGCACTGGTAACTTCAATGAAACTACTGCTAAAATCTATACTGATTATACGCTTTTTACTGCCAATCAGGAGATACTCAAAGAAGTGAACAAAGTGTTCAACTTCTTTGATACCAACTACAATGTGCAAAAATTCAAGCATCTAATAGTGTCTCCACACTATACCAAAAAGCAACTCAAACACCTGATAGACGAAGAAATCAAGAATGCTAAGGCAGGCAAAGAGGCGTATATCAAACTGAAGATGAATAACATCACCAGCTACAAGATGATAGATAAGCTATACGAAGCCAGCCGTGCAGGAGTAAAAATACAAATGATTGTACGTGGTATTTGCTGTTTAGTGCCAGGAATCGAAGGAATGAGTGAGAATATAGAGGTAATAAGTATAGTTGATAAGTTCTTGGAACATCCACGTTTGTTTATCTTTGCCAACGGAGGCAACCCTAAATTCTACATCTCTTCAGCCGACTGGATGACGCGCAATATTTCATTCAGAGTAGAAGTAGGTTGCCCTATTTACGACAAAGCAATACAGCAAGAGTTGATAGACACCTTCGAAATAAGTTGGGCAGACAATGTGAAGGCACGTATAATTAACGAGGCACAGGACAATACCTATCGCCTTCATACTACCCCTTCTTTGCGCTCACAGGTAGCCTTATACGAGTATTATCAGCATAAAAATAAGCGCACCAAATAGATGAAAAGACCTCAAATAAAATTAGCACAATACGTAATAGAAGCTTGCAAAGCCAAAGAAGTAAAGCACATTGTTATTTCACCAGGGTCGCGTAATGCCCCTCTGACTATTGGCTTTGCCAACGACCCTTATTTTAACTGTTACAGCATCGTAGATGAGCGTTGTGCTGCTTTTTTTGCCTTGGGCATTGCTCAGCAATTGCAGCAACCTGTGGCAGTGGTGTGTACATCGGGCTCTGCCTTGCTGAATTATTATCCCGCTTTTTCAGAGGCTTTTTACAGCAATATATCATTGGTGGTCATCTCAGCCGACCGTCCGTCCAGCAAAATAGATATAGGCGACGGGCAAACCATACGTCAGGTGAATGTACTGGCAAACCACAGTGCCTATAATGCCAATCTATCCGATGAAGCACATAGTGATAAAAGCAATTTTTACGAGCTAAACAGGGCACTGAATACAGCTATAGAGGAGCAATTGCCGGTGCACATCAATGTACCTTTTGAAGAACCCTTATACCTCACTACGGAAGAGCACTATTCTTTTAAGAATATAGCTGCAAAACCACAGAAACCTATTATTAATGAGAGAAAATCCACTGATTTCGTAAAACATTGGAACGATTCAGCTAAAAAAATGGTATTAGTAGGAGTGTTGGCTCCTAATAGTGTAGAAGCACAATATGTAGAATGGCTTGCCAAAGACCCTTCGGTATTGGTACTGACAGAAACTACATCTAACTTGCACCACTCCGATTTTATTCCTTATATCGATAAATTGCTCACTTATACCGAAAGAGACCCAGCTCTAAAAGAAGCCTTACGACCTGATTTATTACTTACTTTTGGAGGCTTGGTAGTTTCCAAAAAGATAAAACAGTTCTTACGTAGTTATAAACCTACTTATCACTATAATGTAGATTTGCACAAAGGTTATGATTCGTATTTCTGTTTAACAGCTCATTTTAAAGCGGATATCAATACTTTTTTGAGGGAGGTAACCCCTAATTTGGTTAATGTTTCTTCTGTATATCAACAGCAGTGGTTAGAGGTGAAAAACGAGATACAGCAAATACATTTAGAGTATATCAGCCAAACGCCTTTCTCCGATTTTAAAGTGTACAGTGAGGTATTCAGTAATATTCCTAATGATTATATTATACAGATAAGCAATAGTTCTGCAATTAGGTATGCCCAGCTGATAAAAGCACACCCTTCTTGGAAAGTGTTTTGCAACCGGGGTACTAGCGGTATCGATGGTAGTATGAGCACTGCTATTGGGGCAGCTGTAGGAAGCGCATCGCCCACAGTGTTCATTACAGGTGATTTGAGTTTCTTTTACGACAGCAATGCTCTTTGGAACAAATATATTCCACAAGACTTTAGAGTGATTCTCGTCAATAATCAAGGTGGAGGCATTTTCAGAATACTACCCGGTGATAAAGCTGACCCTAACTTTGAATACTTCTTTGAGACACCTCATAGGCTTACAGCAGAACATTTTTGTAAAATGTATGGTATTAGCTATCAGTTAGCAACTAATCTATCTGATTTACAGAAAGATTTAAGCAATTTCTTCGAAGTGTCAGAGAAACCTAAGCTGTTAGAAATCCATACACCAAGAAAAATAAATGATAAAGTTTTGTTAAAATATTTTGAGGTATTGAAAAAAATGACTACCTTTACCGCATTAATAATTTTAAATATAAAAAATTATGAGCAAACGTGATGAATTAATTGCTGTGTACACCCAAGATTTGAAAGAAAAATGTGGTGAAAAGAACCCAGATGTAGCGTTCTTAACAAAAGTAACTGTGGGCTTAGGTCCTTCTATCTACAACGCCGATGCTTCTAAAGTATCAGGCTCTGACCAAGCAGAGTTAGACCGTGTAAAACAAAACTTCCTAATCAAAAAATTAGGTTTGAAAGACGGTCCTGAGTTAGACAAAGCTATTGAAGCTGTGTTAGAAAAATACGGTAAATCAAACAGAAATAAGCACCGTGCAGTTGTTTATTATTTGTTGGCTAAACACTTCAAAAAAGAAAGCGTTTACAACAAATAAGAGATTTTTTAAAAGAACAAGAGGCTATCCAATTCAGATAGCCTCTTATTTTTTATGTAAATATTTTTAGAAAGAACATTCATATCTCAAATAAATAGTAATTATTCCACGAAATAACTTACCCGAATAGCACGAAAGTTGCTGATAGCTTGAAAACTAGTTTCAATACGCCTGATATGCTCTTTAATGTGGCGTAAAGAGACTTCGGAGGGGTGTACTTTCACCAAAATATCTTTCAGATATTCATTTCTAATACGCGAAATAGGAGGGAATTCAGGACCTAAGATGTCTATTCCTCTTTGAGAAGCAAAAACTTCACGAAGTGTATTAGCAAACCACTCAGCACTTTCATTTACTTGGTTAAAATTACTGTGTTTGAGAGTTATTTTTATCATTTGTACAAAAGGGGGGTATAAAAAGGATTGGCGTTCCTCTATCTGACTCTGATACATTCCTCTGAAATCGTTTTGTAATACTTGCTGAATTACGGGATGCTGTGGGTTATAGGTTTGTATTAATACTTTTCCTTGTTGGGCACTTCTTCCCGCACGCCCTGATACTTGCAATAATAGTTGAAAACTCCTTTCGTAGGCTCGGTAGTCAGGAGAATGAATGAGAGCATCGGCATTCATTACGCCTACTAGACCTATATTTTCAAAATCTAATCCCTTCGTGATCATTTGAGTACCTACTAATATTTGCGTTTCTTGTTGCTCGAACTTGGATAATATTTTTTCATATCCATATTTACCATTGGTAGTATCCTGATCCATTCTGTCTATAGCTATGTTCGGGAAAAGCACTTCTAATTCTTTACTAATTTGCTCTGTTCCGAAGCCTTTTGTTCTTAAATCAATACTTCCGCAAGCTATACAGGCTTTGGGCATAGGAATTGCATAACCGCAATAATGGCATCGCAACTGATTACTACTTTGATGAAAAGTGAGACTTACATCGCAATGCGGACATTGGGGCACCGTGCCACATTGCATACACTGCACGATAGGAGCATAACCCCTTCTGTTTTGAAAGAGAAGCACCTGTCTCCCTTGCGATAAAGTATTCGTAATTTCATTTATCAGAATGTCGGAAAAATGCCCGTTCATACGTTTGCGATGGTGTTTATCCTTAATATCAATAAGTTCGATAATAGGAGGAAGGAAATCTGCGTAACGTTTTGATAAGTATACAAATCCGTACTTTTCAGTCTTCACGTTGTGCATACTCTCCAACGAGGGCGTTGCCGAACCCAGCAAAGTTTTAGCTTTGAAAATGTTTGCTAACATAATAGCAGTATCCCGTGCTTGCATTCGAGGGGCTGGTTCAAACTGTCGGTAAGAATTATCGTGCTCCTCATCAATAATTACAAGTCCTAATTGCCTGAAAGGCAAATAAACTGATGAGCGAACACCTACAACCAATTGCGCTTTGGGATTATTATTTAGTACATTATTCCAAACTTCTACCCGTTCGTTCGTACTATATTTAGAATGATATACTGAGAGGCTCTTGCCAAAGTGATTCTTGAATCGGTTGATAAGATGAACCGTCAAGCCGATTTCAGGAAGAAGATAGAGTACTTGTTTTCCTGCCTTTAAATATTGGTCGATAAGTTCAATGTAAATTTCAGTCTTCCCAGAGGCGGTAACCCCTTGTAAAAGAACTGTGTTTTTAGTCTGAAACTGTTTCTGAATTTGATGAAGAGCTTCTTCTTGTACCTCATTGAGTATCTTTTTTGTCAAAATATCACTATCAGCAAAGCTAACGCGGTCTTTCTGTAAGTAATATTCTTCAAAAATACCTTTTTCTATTACTGATTTTAGTACTGTTGTCGATACGCTGGCTTCTTCTAATAATTTTTCTGCTTTTAAAGGCAGTACTTCTCTGTTGATATAATTAAAATAAGCCATTATCAGCTTCTTTTGCTTTTCCGACCGCTTCAAAAGTTCTAAGGCTCTTTGCAAGCCTTCTTCGGTTTGATATTCAGAAGATAAACGAATGTATTTGATGAGTTTTGGTACATATTTCTCAAATATTCTTTCGGAAATGCGAGCAGCTCTTTTCTCTACCAAGCTCTTCATCACTTTCAGAGCCTTGTTTTTGGGGATTATCTTGCTCACCTCACTGCCTTTGAGGGCTGTTTTGTAATGTAAGGCTTCGTATACCTGCCATTCGTCATCGGTAAAGAGTACTGAATTTAATTCTTTTTCTGCAATTTCAATTATTGTTTCACTTTCTAATAAAAAAGCCGATGGCAAGGCTGATTTTAGTACTTCCCCTAAAGTGCACATATAGAAATCGGCTATCCATTGCCAATGTTCTATTTGCTTGGGAGTAACGATAGGCGCTTCATCTAAGATATATTCAATGTCTTTAGTGTCATAAGAAGGCTCAACAGTATGTATATGATGTACTATAGCCGTGTATACTTTCGATTTACCGAATGGAACAGCCACGCGCATTCCCATTTGTAAGAAATGTGCTTCGTCTTCATTAATACGATAGGTAAAAAGTTTAGAAAGCGGAAGCGGCAAGATTACATCTACGAAATACATCAGTCGTGTTTTTTAAGTTTCAGAAGCGAAGCATTTAGTTCAAACCCCAATAACAATATGTTGGCATTTAACCATATATAAAGCAGGAAGATAAGTAATGCCCCGATAGACCCATACAGCTGGTTGTAGCGAGAAAAATTCTCAATATAAATACCGAACAAATAGGTTGTCACGCCGAACAATAACACTGTAAAGAGCGAACCTGCTGAAAAGAACTTACTTTCCCTGCCTTCAACTGTGCCGAAGTAAAACAGTAGTCCTGTACCGAAGTAGGTAATCAGTGCGACGAAAACTATTTTCGATATTTTAAGTAGCGTTTCGTAATCGGTAATAAAATTGATTTTATCGAGGTAATGCACTAAATACACTTCGTAATAAATGAATACAACCACAGCAAATAGAACAAGAAGTGCCAAAATAATTGCTACCATTAGGGCGTAGAGATATTGCTTGATATAGGTGCGTGTGATTTGCCGATGGTACGAATACTCAAACCCTCCAAAAATTGCCATAATACCATTGGTCATTAAAAAAATAGAAAGAAAAAATACCGAAGACAACAAGCCGCCACGTTTTTTATCGGCGATATCGAAAAAAATATCCGAAAAGAAATCGTGCGTACCTGGGGGAAGCATATCTTCAATAAAAGCCCAAAAGTCTCCCTGGAAATTTTCGATAGGAATATAAGGGATTAAGTTTAAAATGAATAGCAAAAAAGGAAAAATTGCCAAGAAAAAACTATATGAGATAGCGCTCGCCCGATAGGTAAGTGCACCTCTAATAATCCCTGCGGTATACAGTTCGAGCAAATCATACAATGAAAAAGCATTCTTAGCTAAAGGAATACTTTTCAAAAAGTTTACGAATTGCTTGATAATGGGAAGGTTATGTATTCTCTCTTTTAATGTCATCAGTAGTTAGTTTTTTTGGGGAAGCATATTGCTTTTAGTTGATTTTCTTTCTTTTAGTCGCTCTTTTATCGCCCCGATAAACCAATAAGGAATAACCATACATAAAAGGCAGAATAGCCAAAAACCAATTAGGAAAATGACTATAAAAAAGAGAAAACCTAAATATTGCTCAATGCTGAATGATAGATAATAAACGCTCATAACTTTTCCTATCTTAATTACCAGTTTATGGCTTCCTTCCCTACGGATGTAAGATAGGCATTAGCTTTGCTGAAATGTTTGTTGCCAAACCAATAGCCTTTGTTTGCACTCAAAGGAGAGGGGTGCCCTGAGGTAAGAATACAATGTTTTGCCGGGTCGATAAGGCTTGTTTTCTTTTTGGCATAACCACCCCACAACATAAACACTATATTGTTACAATGTGCTGAAACTGCTTTAATAACAGCGTCAGTAAAAGTTTCCCACCCTTTATTTTGGTGGCTACCAGCTTCGTTGGCTCTTACGGTGAGAGTGGCGTTCAGCAGCAAAACTCCTTGCGATGCCCAGCGCTCCAAATTGCCACTGATAGGGTAGGAGGTACCTAAATCTTGCCCTATTTCCCTAAAAATATTGATAAGTGAAGGTGGGTGGGCAATGCCATCGTGTACTGAAAAACACAAGCCGTTTGCCTGCCCTTCGCCGTGATAGGGGTCTTGCCCGATGATAACTACTTTCACCCTGTCCAGCGGACAATGGTCGAAAGCCGAAAATATTTGCTTTCCTTTGGGATAACAAATATTTTCGGCATATTCTTTCTTTACAAAATCGGAGAGCTGACTGAAATACGGCTTATTAAATTCTTCTTGTAATACCGACTTCCAGCTGGGATGTATGTTCACTTCCATAGTTTATGGGATAACATTTGTATTTTCTTTGTTTTTAGCAGAAGGGGCATTCGGCTTTCTACGTGCTATCACATCGGCGTAATACTTCCTGCTGTTATTGATGACCTCCAACGTCTTTTTGTAGAACTCATCTTGTTTCACTCCTGATAGGGTTACAATGTAATTTACCATATTGCGGTAATCATCTGAGAGCTCTTTGCGTAGCGGACGTATATGATAGGCTTCTTTTTGCAAGGTTTGGAACGACCTGTGCGAAAAAAGTTCATCAAACGCCTTATTAGATTTTTCCAACTCACTTACAAATTCCTTAATTTGCAAGCTTTTCACTGCATTTACATAAGGTTCAGCTTTGAGCTGAGTAATGAGGGTTGTAAGGTTGCTGGTTTCTTCCTCATACGTTTCTTTTGAAACATCTTTATAAGGGTCTATAAGCCTTTTTAACGTTTCAAAAGCCTTTTTCTTATCGTCCGTTTTTGCATATTTATAAGGGCGAATACTCAAACGCAAGGCACGCATATCGGTATCTCTTGCGTGGTCAAGCTCGGCGAGTTTTTTGGTCTCTTCACTAGAACGGATTCTTTCCAATCCCTTTTCATAAGAAGGAATTTTGCCTTTTAACTTTTCGAAGAGCACTTTAAAATCAGCATCTGTTTCCAATTTTAAATCAGTCTTGCCGAAATCTTCAAAAAATCGCACTAAAAATTGTTTAAACTCGGCATTATGCAAGCGAGCAAGGTCTAAATTGATTAACTTCTCCTTTTTCATAAGTAGAATATATTTTTTGAGGTTGTTAAATAATTAGTATTGTAAATTTAGGGATTATCCTAATAACGATAATCCTCGTTTTTATGCGACAAAATTACGAATTCCTTTTTTTATATGCAAAATTATTTTCAAAGTTTTTTATTGATATATGAAAAATCAATATTAGTATATGGTGTTTGTATTATAATTGATTCAACTTTGCCAAAGTTTCAAACTTTGGCAAAGTTAATACTGCAAAAACTACTGAAATAGCTAATTTTTATGTTAAACTAATGTATTCAATTTGTAAAATCTTCCCTGTTTTAACCTCCGAAGAATAGAAAAACATAAAAAAATACACTTTTTTGTAACTTTACAAAGTTAAACTACTCAAAAAGTGGCTCGCTATTGATTTTATAAAGTTCGGCAACACAAAAAGTGACTTTCTATCCACTTTAAAAAGATAAAGAACTTAAAAAGTGATTGTTCAAAAAACAATCACTTTTTTGAGATATTAATAAGGTGCCTTTTCGGTAAGTTGAACTTTATCGGATTTTCTGTACGAGCTCCAATTCGTCCAAAGAAACAGAGGTAGTAAACGCCCCATAATTTACTATGGCTTTGCCTTTTTCAATCTTATCGATACTTCCCACGCTTCGGCTGTCTTTAATGCGCACACGGTCGCCTACTGAAAGGGCGCGTTGTAGCTTTTCCTTTTCGGCGCGTTCTTGGGCAATGCGCTCTTTCTTCTCTTCTTTGCGTTGCTGGCGGATAGCCTCCATTTGCTTATGAACTTCTTCGGTAGTAGTTTTTTTCTCCTCTTTTTGCTTGGTGCGTTCCTCTTTGCTCATTTGTTTGCGCTTGGCATTTTCCATTTCAATGAGTTTGAGAAATTCAGATACCAAAGGGCGACGCTTACCATCGTAGAAATAACGTTCGGCTATCTGGTCTACCTTACTACCTAAGGTAATCATACGTTGGCTTTGGTCATAGAGCTCTTGATAATTTATGAGCTTGCTTTTTATTTTATCATTGAGTTCCTCCAAACGTTTGGCTTCTTCGCGGGCTTTGGTTTCTTCATCTTTCAGGGTTTCGGCAGTTTTTTCCATTTTGGAGCGTTCTTTCTGCAATTTGGCGATAGTGGCATCAAAACGCACTTTTCCTTTCTCTATTTTTTTCTTAGCCCGATTGATAAGGCTAAACGGAATGCCGTTTTTCTGCGCCACTTCAAAAGTGAAAGAACTTCCCGCTTCGCCTATTATCAGCTTATAGATGGGCTCTAAGGTTTTATCGTTGAAAAGCATATTGGCATTGCTGGCGTGGGGCAATTCATCTGCCAACATTTTTAAATTGGTGTAATGGGTGGTAATCACCCCAAAAGCCTTTCGGTGGTAGAACTCTTCTAAGAATATTTCAGCCAAAGCACCTCCTAATTCGGGGTCGCTACCTGTCCCGAACTCATCTATCAAAAACAAGGTGCGGTGATTACACTTTTTGAGGAAGTAATTCATATTTTTGAGTCGGTAGCTGTATGTGCTAAGGTGGTTTTCAATAGATTGGTTATCGCCGATATCGGTAAGAATGCGTTCAAACAAACACATTTTAGAACGATGATGCACCGGAACGAGCATTCCACTTTGTAACATTAATTGCAATAAGCCAATGGTTTTAAGCGTAATACTCTTTCCGCCCGCATTAGGTCCCGAGATGACGATAATACGATTTTCATCATTCAGTTCTATGGTTTGAGGGAAGGTAGTAACACCTTTTTTAGCATTGTTTAGATACAGCAAAGGGTGATATGCTTCACGGAGGAATAGTTCGCGCTCCTGAGTGATTTCTGGCAAAAGTGCGTTCATTTGTTGAGCGTACTTAGCTTTGGCGCAAATAATATCAACGGCTGTTATGTATCGCTGATAGTCTTTCAGCAGGTCGGCAAACTGACTGATGAAGGCGGTAAGTTCTCTTAATATACGCTGGATTTCCTCTTTTTCGTCATAAAGCAGATTGGAGAGTTCGCGAGAGTAGATTTCGGTTTGTCGCGGTTCTATATACACTATGCTACCCGTTTTTGAGCTCCCCCATACGGTGCCTTGTACTTTTCGGCGGTACATTGCTTTCACTGCCAATACGCGGCGGTTTTCTACTACGGTCTCGCGGATATCATCGAGATAGTCGGCAGTGTTATACTCGGCGAGAGCACGGTTGAAACTCTCGTTGAGTTTTCCTTTCAAGGCACTCAGCTCACGGCGTATATTGCCAAGCGTAGGAGAGGCTTCGTTTTTTATCTCGCCGTACTTGTCCAGCACTTTATCGATAGCGTTCAGCAGTTCGGTAGTATACTCGATACTATCAGCGGTTTCGAAAAGGGTAGGGTATAGCGTTTTGAACTTCTTAAAGAAGAGAATTTGAGTGTTTACAACCTCGCTGATACGATAAATCTTCCTAATGCTCGACACTTCTAACAAAGCGTTTTCAATAGATAGGAGTTTAATTTCAGAAGTGATAGATTCGCAATAGTGTGAAGGGATTGTGTTGTTATTATCAAAAGACGATAGGTATTCATTGGTTTGATTCAGTGCCAATAACAGGCTCTCCTGATCGTCGAAAGGCTTGATACGTAAGGCGTATTTCTTGCCGAGTTCAGTAAGGCAAAGGTCAGACAAATGAGAGAGTACAATGGGGAACTCTAAGTCTTCAAGTGTTTTTGTATTCATTTAGTTTTTAGGAAATATCTTTTTGTGATATAAAATCATCAGCCCCACTGCTATACATATTGCAGAGTCAGCCACATTGAACACGGGCTCGAAGAAACGAAAGCGTTCGCCTCCCCAAAAGGGTACCCAGCTGGGAAGTGTAGTATCGATAATAGGGAAGTAGAACATATCCACCACTTTGCCGTGCAAGAGGGTTCCGTAAGGATTTTCGGCAAATAGGGTAGCAATGTTACCATAACTATGGTCGAAAATTATGCCGTAAAACACCGAATCGATGATATTGCCCAGTGCTCCTGCCAATATCAAAGAAATGCAAATGATAAGTATCTTAGGTTGTTCCTTTCTCACTGCCGATACCAGCCAATAGCCGATACCTATTACCGCTACAATGCGAAAGAGGGTAAGAATGAGTTTGCCGTATTCGCCGGGAATTTTAGTACCCCAAGCTGCGCCTTCGTTTTCTACAAAGTAGATTTGAAACCAACTGAAAACGGTTACGGCTTCGTTGAGGATAAAGTGTGTTTTGATGTATATTTTGCTCCATTGGTCGATGATAAGTACCAACAGAATAATAAGGAATGCGTGTTTTAATTTCATATTGTTTTTTTGCTAAATGAGGCGCAAAGATACTAAAATAAAGCTGAATGACAAGCTATAAAGCAACAAATACTATAAGCTGACTTAGTTTTCATTCTTTTCTTTCTCCAAGAATTTCTCTTTGTCTTTGCGAATTTGTACCAATCGGTAGTTTTCAGTGGCTATAACAAAAGCAGATAGTTTGTTTTTCTCCAAGAACTCTTTCAAATCAGTAACAATGCTCTGAGCTGAATAAGCATCGCGAATATTATGAACTACCAACCAAGTTTCATCGGCATTATAGAGGTCTTCTGAAAGGGTGAGTACTTCAGAAATTGCCTTTAATTTCTGGGTAAGTTGTTCTTTTATAGTTGTACGTGTCTCGGAAACCGTACCTGTAATGACTACTTTCCATTTCGTAGCCTTATCGTCAGTAACAAAATCTTCGGTTTCTATATCTTTAAGCTCATCTAATAGATTTTTAGCCTCTTCACTTTCAGCAGTGGCAGGATAGTTAGTCGCTATCTGTTGTAACTGCGTTTGGTAAGGAGCAAGTCCCTCTAAACGTGCCGTTGTTTTGGCTTGCAACAGTGCGATAGCAGGTGCTAACGAAGTTTCACGATACTGCGCTCCTTCTGTTTGTAACTGGTGAGCCGTCTCGATAATTTCACCGCGATTGTATCGAGCCATAAGGGTATCAACAAAAACTTGTGCCTGTTTATTGCGCTCTTGTTGTGAGGTTTCGCTTCCTTGCAATAGTTTTGCATAATCGGTATTAGGATAGTTAGCAAGTAGTCGCCCTTTGATGGTTTCAGCTTTGGGGTTATGAGTATCAGTATAATTCTTTTGGAGCTCATAAAGTGTAACTACTTCTAATTCGGGAGAAGGATTGTTGGCAAGAACACGTTCTAAACGTTGTATAGCCAATTCATTTTCACTGAATTTAGAGCGATAGAGCACGCCCAACTGGTACAAGGCTTTATTTCTATCGATGTTAAGTTGAGCGATTTCGGCTTCGGTCTTAGGAAGTTGAGAAAGATAAGTATCGGGAGTTTCTACTTCTTTTTCAGCTATTTGTTGTGTAGTAGCTGAGACAGTGAGGTTTGCCACAGTGACATTCCCCATACTCGACCAACGCCAGTTATCCTCCAATTTGCGGTCTCCCCAATATTGTTGAAACTGTTGTTTCCCATAAGCTACACTCATCGGATTGTAGAAATAGAACTTGCCTCCCTTTTCAGTAGTAGCATCGGACATAGTTACCCCCATACCTGTATTGGCAACCTTTTTATTGTGTTGCTTTTGTGTGCGAAGAGCAATTGCTTTCTGTACAGAATCGATATGTTTTTGGTAATACGCACGACGTTCTGCCTCCGGCAAGCGCATAACTTTTAAAACGCTATCATTTTTCTTAACGACGTATTCTAATTCAGCAATCTTGGATAAGTTGTCTCTTTTTCTGCGAATAAAAAGATGTTCAAAGGTATGTTCAGGGATATAAGTAAGAGTGCTATCCAAATGCTGATAAGCTCCCGTGTAGTCTTTTTGGTCAAAAAATAATTCAGAGAGACGTGTATGAGCTTTTGCTTTTAACGGATTGTTATTCTTATTGTTGGAAAGAGAACTGCGATAAAAATCGGTAGCCAAACGCTTATCATCGTCTTTTAAAAGTTCGCCGTGAGTGTAGTAAAGCACATCGAGATAGTTTTTGTGCTCATAACGGCGTTCAAGCTTGGTAAGGTAAGCTAAAAAATCAGCCTTTTCTTTAGGGGTGAATGTTTTGTTGCGAGCCTTTCCTGCTTGGGCTTCTACCCATAACTTGCGCGGAATCTTCCAATTTTGCTTCACAACCTTTTCAAAAGCTACTTCGGCAGAGTCTTTTTGATGCTGTTTTTCATAAAGCTGAGCTGCAATAAAGTAATATCTACCACGTAAAGCCTTATTACGAGTGTATTTACCAGCATTGTAAAGCGCATCGGCAGCCTCAGGATATTGTTCTTGGTTAATATAAGCCTGTCCTAAGGTAGCATAGGCTTCAGCTCTATCATTTTTGCGTAATTTAGGATTCTCTTTTAAAAATTCAGTGAGTTTTTCTATAGCAATTTTATCTTTACCTAAACGGAGATTAGCTTTTTGTGCCCAAACCGCTGCCTCAGGAATACGCTCGCTCGTTCCGTAATTCGTAAGCAGGTGATTGAAAGCCTCTAAGGCAGGAAAGAAACGCTCATCGTAATAACGAGCTTGACCGAGTAACATATAAGCGTCGTCAATTTTATAGTTGCGTTGTACTCCTTTAAAAACCATAGAGTGTTTCTGAATGGTTTTAATAGCTTTTTCTTCAGCACGTTGAAAATCAGCATTACCTGTACCATCTAATTGCACTTTTCCTGTCATACCGATAGGCTCTACGGGTAGAATTTCACTAAAATTATCTTGATATTTTTCGCGTAGTTCATTAAGACCTTTGGCATATGCTTCCTCCCCATTGAACAGTACATTATACTTGGTAACAATAGGTTGCATCTGACGGTTATAATAGGTATTAGCATTAGGTGTACAAGCTAAATATAGCAAAAAAACAACTAAAAAATTACTGTATAGTAAAACTCTTTTCATACTTTTTCATAAGTGCTGTTACAGAGTGCGAAAGTACTACTTTTTTTTAAAAGAGCGAAATATTATTTCAAAAAAATAAGTTTTCTCTACCAAAGCACCGCTTTATATACAGTTTAGATATATTTTTACTCTTGTTATCCTTCGTTCATTGTTTGTCTTTTGTTCGTCCTTTCTTCGTCTTTTGTTTATCTGCCCGTGCGGCTCGCACCGCCTTTTGTTCGTTTATTGTTTATTTGCCTATCGTGCTACGACCTCGCACCTGCCTGTCGTGCTACGACCTCGCACTGTCATTGATTTAGTATTATTGGCATTATTGGCATTATTGGCATTGTGGTATTAAAAGACATTTGCTAATCTGCTAATTCTTCAATATCTTTGCACCTTCAATTTAAAAACACTGTTAAATCGATAACACATTAGTATGACAAATATTCAATATATAAAAGCCCAAACACAACTACCTGAAAAAGCTATTGAAAACACACTTTCACTATTAACCGAAGGTTGCACTATTCCCTTCATTGCACGCTATCGAAAAGATAGCACTCAGAATTTAGATGAAGTAGCCATTGAGCATATTGCCAAATCCCAAGCTGATTACGACAATATCTGTAAGCGCAAAGAAACGATTCTCTCTTCTATTGAAGAACAAGGAAAGCTTACAGACGAATTGCGCAAACGTATTGAGAACTCTTTTGAGCTCAATGAATTAGAAGACCTATACTTACCTTACAAAAAACGTCGTAAAACCAAAGCCGATGTAGCCAAAGAAAACGGCTTAGAACCTCTTGCAAAACAGATAATGAGTCAGCGTGTGACCGACTTGGAACTATTAGCAGGGCGTTATCTTTCCGATAAAGTACCTACTGAAGAAGAAGCTTTACAAGGGGCTTCGGATATTATAGCTGAATGGATTAACGAGAATACGTTTATACGTCGCACTCTTCGCCGAATATTCCAGCGCAAAGCAATCATCAGTAGCGAAGTAGCCAAAGGTAAAAACGAAGAGGAAGAAGCTCAGAAATACGCTCAGTATTTCGATTGGGAAGAAGCCCTTAACAAAGCGCCCTCTCACCGTGTATTAGCAATGTTGCGTGCTGAAAAAGAAGGATTTGTAAAACTAAAAGTACAAGTAGATAGTGAAGAAACCTTACCTTTTATGGAAGAAAACATCATAAAGAGTAGGGGAGAAGTAGCCGATTTCTTGAAGAAAACGGTAAAAGATAGCTACAAACGCTTATTAGAGCCTTCTATTTCCAACGAAACACTACAAGAGGCAAAAGATAAAGCCGATGCGAAAGCTATCAGTGTGTTTGCCGAGAACCTCTCACAGTTGTTATTAGCGTCTCCTTTGGGTGAAAAGCGCATTTTGGCTATTGATCCAGGATATCGTACAGGTTGTAAGGTAGTATGCTTAGATGAAAAAGGCGACCTTTTGCAGCACGATGTTATCTATCCTCACGCTCCCCAGAATGATATGACTATGGCTACCAAAAAGCTCAGCACAATGGTTTCTCAATACAATATCCAAGCCATTAGTATAGGCAATGGTACTGCTTCTCGTGAAACAGAGTCGTTTGTAAGAAGTATTGCTTTCCCTAAAAAGGTAGAAGTATTTGTGGTGAGTGAAGCAGGAGCATCAGTCTATTCAGCTTCTAAAATAGCTCGCGATGAGTTCCCCGATTACGATGTAACTGTACGTGGGGCAGTATCCATAGGCAGGCGTCTTGCCGACCCATTAGCTGAATTAGTGAAGATAGACCCTAAGAGCATAGGAGTAGGTCAATACCAACACGATGTAAACCAGTCGTTATTGAAAGAGGAGCTCGATGCAACCGTAGTGCGTTGCGTGAACAAAGTAGGGGTAAACCTCAACACAGCAAGCAAATCACTACTCAGTTATGTATCAGGAATAGGGGAGAAGATGGCTGAAAACATAGTAGCTTACCGCTCGGCTAATGGTGCTTTTGGTAAGCGAGAAGACTTAAAAAAGGTACCTCGTTTGGGTGATAAAGTATACCAGCAGGCAGTAGCTTTCTTACGTGTACACAACAGTGAGAACCCGCTCGACAATTCAGCAGTACACCCCGAAGCCTATTCTATCATCAAACAAATGGCGAAAGATACAGGTATCTCAGTTGCACAACTTATAGGTAACAAGCAAGCTATTGCCACTATTGATATTCAAAAGTACAAAACAGATAAGGTGGGTGAACTTTATTTGAAGGACGTATTAAAGGAATTAGAAAAACCAGGGCTCGACCCTCGTACTACTGCTAAAGCCTTTGCCTTCGACCCTAATGTAAAAACCTTTGATGATGTACGTATAGGAATGATATTACCTGGTATAGTAAACAATATTACTGCCTTTGGTTGTTTTGTGGATATAGGTGTTAAAGAAAGCGGATTGGTACACATCTCTCAACTAAAAGAAGGTTATGTCTCTGATGTAAATGAAGTAGTTAAACTCCACCAACAAGTGCAAGTAAAAGTTATAGAGAAAGACGAAGTGCGCAAACGTATTTCACTAAGTATGGTGTGGTAATAATTAACAATGGGAACACTCACAATTTGCAGTAGATACAAACGCTATAAAGTACCTCATCAAACACGGTTCGTATTATCAGAATAAAATAAGCCTGTATGAAAAACTTTTCATACAGGCTTATTTCAAGTTGCTATTCTGCTCTATATATGTTACTTTTCTGCTGAAAGAAGTGCGTTTAAACGGCGTAGTGTTTCTTCTTTGCCAATCACTTCTATAATATCGAATACGTGAGGTCCTTTGAGTTCACCTACTAAGGCTAAACGCAACGGAGGCATCACTTGTCCGAAGCCTAAGCTTTTAGTTTCCATATATTGTTTCACCGCTTCTTCTAAAGCTACTGAGGTGAAGTTAGATGTGTTTTTAAGTACCTCACTTACTTCTTTTACGATTTCAGGAGTTTGCTCTTTCCATTGTTTTTTGAGTGCCTTTTCGTCGTACTGAGCGGGAGCTTCAAAAAAGAATTTGCTAAGTTCCCAAAAATCACTCACAAAGGTAGCACGCTCTTTGATGAGACCAACTACTTTCTCTATCGTAGCCATCGGAACTGTAACGCCTCTTTGGGTAAGGTCTTTTTGGAAAAGAGTAGCTAATTCTGCATTAGGCTTCATTTGTAGGTATTGGTGGTTGAACCACTTTATCTTCTCAGGGTCAAAGCGAGCCCCTGCCTTATGTACTTTTTCCAAATCGAAGAGTTCCACGAGTTGCTCGACAGTGAAGATTTCTTCATCGGTACCAGGATTCCAACCTAAGAGTGCTAAAAAATTGATAAGTGCTTCGGGAAAATACCCTTCTCCACTAAAACCTTTGAGAGTTTCGCCATTCTCTGTCCAATCCATTGGGAAAACAGGGAAGCCTAATTTAATACCGTCACGCTTGCTGAGTTTACCATTACCCACCGGTTTGAGGATAAGAGGTAAGTGTGCAAAAGCAGGGGCTTGCCAACCAAAAGCGCGATAGAGCAAAAGGTGCAATGCCATAGAAGGCAACCACTCTTCACCGCGTATCACGTGAGTGATTTCCATTAAGTGATCGTCTACGATATTTGCCAAGTGGTAAGTAGGCATTCCGTCGCTTTTAAAGAGCACTTTATCGTCTAAGGTACTTGTATCGATAGTTACTTCACCACGAATCATATCGTTCATTTTTAGCTGTTCGTTATGTGGCATTTTAAAGCGAATCACATACTCATCGCCACGCTCTAAGCGTTGTTGTACTTCTTCTTTGCTAAGTGAAAGTGAGTTTTGCAATGCATCACGTGTAGCCCAATTGTATATAAAGGTCTCTCCTTTGGCTTCTGCTTCCTTGCGAGCTGTATCTAATGCCTCAGCAGTATCAAAAGCGTAGTATGCCCAACCGTTATTGATAAGGGTATCGGCATATTGTTTGTATAACGGTTTACGTTCACTTTGGCGATAAGGGGCGTGTTTGCCTTCTTTGCCTACTCCCTCGTCGTAAGTAAGACCTAACCAATTGAGGGAATTTATGATGTACTGTTCTGCGCCTTCAACATAGCGATTTTGGTCGGTATCTTCTATACGAAGTAAAAAATCACCGCCGTGCTTTTTGGCGAACAAATAATTAAATAGGGCGGTACGTACGCCTCCGATATGCAATGCTCCCGTAGGACTGGGAGCAAATCTAACTCTAACCATTTATTTTTATAATAATTTTAAATCTTTAATTACTTTGAAAGCTATATCGATTTGGTTTTCGGGGATTACGATAGTAAATTCGTTGGCGGTAGAAATCACCTCGTTCATATTCACTCCCTCCCAAGCCAAACGTTGAAATATAAAATAATAAATGCCCGATACTGAGACGTTCTCTTCGGGAAGTTTTACACTAATAGCTCCTAAATCGGTGAATTTGTGCAAAATGCGTTCCTTCTTAAAGATATTCTCAACAATAGACTCCATTGAGTTACTGACAATAATATTTGCTTCATTTACCCCACGAGTAGTAGCGTAGAAGATATCTCTATTATTTTTGATTTTATTGAGTAGCTGAGCCTGAGCATTCATAAAGGTTTCAGAGGTTAAGAAAGTATAGTCGGTTAAATTTGAACGAACAATAATATCGCCTATATTCTTCAATACTTTTACAATACGATGAGTAGAGCGAAACTCCATATCTACTGAAAGGCGTTTGAGAGCCATAACAATAGCCCCATTGCGCACTTCACGCTGAGTAGTTTCAGCTTGTATATCCTTACGTATGATACGAGCCAAAGAAGTAAGGTTAATAATCCCTTCTGAAAGAGCGGTTTGTAAGAAAGGTTTTGATTTGATATAGTGCTCGACGGCTGATGCTATTGTTTTCATTTGTATTGGATATTATAAATTTATTAAAAAGTAATTGGGGGCATAAATCATTAAAAAGGATAAAAAGCGTCTTCTATGTAGTTTAAGCTAAATTCTGCATTGTTTTTTACGATGGATATAATATCGAATTGTATTTCTACATCTAAGTCTTTTTTCTTTATATAAAAATCGGTAGCTTTCACTAATAGTTCTATCTTTTGCTGATTTACAAAGCTCTCGGGTTCACCATAAGCACTTGAGTTACGTGTTTTTACTTCTGTGATATGCAAAATATTTTCTTTTTGCGAAATGATATCAATCTCGGCGTGCCCAAACCTAAAATTGCGTTCTAAAATAGTATGACCTTTTTCTATTAGGAAGTTTACGGCATCTTGTTCTCCTTCATTTCCTAAATCGTTGTGCATTGCCATAATAAGCGTTGGTTTTATAATTTAACGCCAAAAGTACAAAATTTAATATATGTAACAAAAAAATATTAGTTTTTTTTCATTTCTATAAGTTGAGAGGGACTAAGCTATTTGATATCACAATACTAATTATTAGGTAAAAGGTAAAAGGTAAAACAATGCGAGGTCGTAGCACGACAGGCAGATAGTGTGAGCCGCACAGGCAGTCGTAGCACGACGGGCAAATAAACAAAAGACGGTGCGAGCCGTACGGGCAGATAAACAAAAGACGAACAAAAGACGA
>NZ_KB291206.1:0-24600 GCF_000318255.2 Capnocytophaga sp. oral taxon 380 str. F0488 | reverse complement strand
AAGACGAACAAAAGACGAACAAAGAACGAACAAAAAGCGGAGAAAAAGTGAAGGTAAGTTAAAACTAAGATATAAATAAGAAGAATGTTATTAGTAGATTTCAACTTTGCCAAAGTTTCAAACTTTGGCAAAGTTTGTATATGTAAATGAACAAAAGACGGTGTGAGTCGCACGGGCAGATAAAGAAAAGACGAACAGTGGTTAAAGGAATAGCGAAGGTAAGGTGGGTAGATTAGGGTAGAAAAAAGCCCGTAATACGCAGTATTACGGGCTTTTTTAATTTAATTATGAACACAAATTTTATTCCTGAGTATTTAAAGGTTCATTATCATTAGTAGGAGCTTCTTCAGTGCTCTCATCGTCATCTTCTTTCATTACCTTAGTAACGGCGGCAATAGAGTCTTTACCTTTGATATTGATGAGTTTTACGCCTTGAGTAGCACGTCCTAAAATACGAAGGGTATCGATTGATAGACGAATAGCAATACCTGATTTATTGATAATCATCAAATCTTCACCTTCTAATACGCTTTTAATGGCTACTAACTGACCTGTTTTCTCGGTAATAGAAATGGTTTTTACCCCTTTACCACCACGGTTAGTAATACGATATACGGCTTCGTGTGTTTCGGGGTCATCAATATAGGAACGTTTACCATAGCCGTTTTCTGATACTACCAATACAGTCTCTTCGCGTGGGTTTTCAATAGCAATCATACCTACTACCTCATCGTTTTCAGTATCTAAGTCGATACCACGAACCCCTTGCGAATTACGCCCTACGGCACGCACTTTCTCTTCGGCAAAACGAATCGCACGACCTGATTTGACGGCTAACATCAACTGGCTACTGCCTGAGGTAAGTTTTGCTTCGATAAGTTCGTCACCTTCTTTAATAGTGATGGCATTGATACCATTCTGGCGTGGACGAGAGTATTCTTTGAGAAGCGTTTTCTTAACAATACCCTTTTTAGTAGCCATAATGAGGTAATTGTTGCTGATGTAGTCTTCATCTTTGAGGTTTTGTACACTCACGAACGCCTTAATCTTATCATCGGATTCGATATTGATAAGGTTTTGTATAGCACGACCTTTGGCAGTTTTGCTACCTTCTGGTATTTCGTATACACGCATCCAGAAACACTTACCTTTTTGAGTAAAGAATAATAAATATTGGTGATTAGAACTTACAAAGAGGTGTTCTAAGAAATCTTGGTCGCGTGTGGTAGAGGCTTTTTGTCCTACACCGCCACGGCTTTGGGTCTTATATTCACTAAGCTGAGTGCGTTTGATATAGCCTGCGTGTGAAATGGTAATTACCATTTTATCATCAGGAATCATATCTTCTACACTGAATTCGCCCCCTGCGTATTCAATGGTAGAACGACGCTCATCGCCATACTTCTCTTTTATTTCGAGTAGTTCTTCCTTAATAATTTCGGTACGACGTTCTTTGCGAGCTAAGATATCTTCTAAATCGCGTATTTCAGCCAGCTTTTCTTCGTATTCTTCTTTTGTTTGTTGGATAAGAACCTTATTGATACGACGTAGTGCTAACGCTAAGATAGCTTCGGCTTGTACATCGGTAAGGTCGAATTCGGCAATTAAATCTTCTTTAGGTTTATCGTGGAAACGGATAATCTCAATAGCTTTACCCATAGTGTCCTCGGTTGCCATCACCTTCATATACCCTTCTAAAATATGAATACGCTCTTTGGCTTTGCGAAGTTCATAGTCGGTACGTCTATACACTACGTCATAACGGTGTTCTACGAAGTGAAAGATAAGGTCTTTAAGGTTTAACAACTGAGGGCGCCCTTTTACTAAGGCGATGTTATTAACACTAAATGAGGTTTGTAGCTCGGTATGCTTAAAGAGATTGTTGAGCACTACATTAGGCACTGCATCGCGTTTGAGAATATAGACGATACGTATTTTACCACGAGCTGATTCATCGCGTACATCGGTGATACCCTCTAACCTACCTTCTTTTACGAGGTCAGATGTTTTTTTCAAAAGCACAGATGTATCGACTTGATAAGGGACTTCGGTTACTACAATACAATCTTTACCTTTTATTTCTTGAAACTCAGCTTTGGCACGAATGATTACTCGTCCGCGTCCTGTTTTGAAGGCTTCTTTTACGCCTTCATAGCCATAGATAATACCTCCCGTAGGAAAATCAGGAGCTTTGATGTATTTAATGAGTTCATCGATTTCAATATCGTTATTGTCGATATAAGCAATAGTGCCATCGATAACTTCATTAAGGTTATGAGGAGCCATATTAGTAGCCATACCTACTGCGATACCTGCTGAACCGTTCACCAGTAGGTTAGGGATGCGTGTAGGGAGTACGATAGGCTCTTCACGAGAGTCGTCATAAGTAAGTTGGTGGTCAACTGTCTCCTTGTCGATATCTGAGAGCATTTCTTCGGAGAATTTACGCATACGGGCTTCGGTATAACGCATTGCGGCAGGGGGATCACCACCCATTGAACCGAAGTTACCTTGTCCGTCTACAAGCATATAGCGTAAACTCCAATATTGTGCCATACGCACCATAGTATCGTAAACAGCTGTATCGCCGTGAGGGTGGTATTTACCGAGAACCTCACCCACAATAGCAGCCGACTTTTTATAAGGGCGATTGCTGAGCACTCCCATATCGTACATACCGTAAAGTACACGGCGGTGTACAGGTTTTAAACCATCACGAACATCGGGCAATGCACGTGAAACGATTACCGACATCGAATAATCGATATAGGCAGATTTCATTTCATCGCTGATGTCTACAGGAATCAGTTTTTCTCCTTCTGTCATAATATATTAATAGGTATCTGTTATATAAATTAGCGTGCTAAGATACAACCTTTTTTTATATTGACAATAAAAAAATGTTTGTTTTTTCATCATTAAACTGTAAGTGTTTGATAGTAAGTGTAAAAATAACTTATAAAAAATTAATAGAAAAGAAGAAAAATAGTGCTATAGATTAAATAAAAAAGCCTTTAGTAGGTAAAAATGCAGTGTTATTATCTATGAAATCGTATTTTAAAGTGATTAACCTTATATCATTCATATAAACAAGTTATATGGTGATAAAAATGAATTTATTTGCTACATTTATTGGTATTCATTATTAATTTATTACTTTTGCACTTCAAATTGTTATAAGATGCAAATATCAATCGTCATACCGCTTCTCAACGAACAAGAATCGCTACCTGAACTTTATCAGTGGCTACACAAAGTACTCACTGAACACCGTTATTCTTATGAAATTATCTTTGTAGACGATGGTAGTACTGATAATTCTTGGCAGGTAATCAAAGAGTTATCGGGTAAAGATACTAATGTACAGGGTATTCGTTTTTTGCGCAATTACGGCAAATCACAAGCACTGCACGCAGGATTCAAACAAGCACAAGGTGAAGTGGTGATTACTATGGACGCCGACCTGCAAGACAGTCCAGATGAGATTCCTGCTCTTTATAATATGATTACCCAAGAGGGTTATGACCTTGTATCGGGTTGGAAGAAAAAACGTTATGATTCGGTATTGGCAAAAAATCTGCCTTCTAAACTCTTCAACTGGGCAGCGCGCAAAACCTCAGGTCTCACCCTTCACGATTTCAACTGCGGACTCAAAGCCTACAAACAAGAGGTTGTAAAGAATGTTGAAGTATCAGGTGAGATGCATCGCTATATTCCTGTATTGGCAAAGAACGCTGGTTTCAACCGCATTACCGAGAAAGTTGTACAACACCAAGCCCGTAAATACGGTGTGACCAAATTCGGTATGAATAGGTTTATCAATGGTTTTTTAGACCTTATCACCATTAGTTTTCTATCCCATTTCGGTAAACGCCCGATGCACTTCTTTGGAGCATTGGGAGTACTGATGTTCTTTATAGGTTTTTTGTTTTCGGCTTACCTTGGTATTGATAAATTATTTATCAATCCACACGGTCGTCTTATTGCTGATAGACCTCAGTTTTACCTTGCGCTTACCACTATGATCATTGGTACACAACTATTTATTGCAGGCTTTCTGGGAGAAATTATTTTAAAGACTAAAAGTAACGAAGAGAGATATAAAATTAAGGAATTAACAAATTAGTAAATTAGCAAATTAGTAGATAATATAACAGTAATGGAACATCAATTAAAAATATTTAATTCCTTAACAGGAGAAAAAGAAGTGTTTGTACCCTTACACGAAAACAATGTAGGAATGTACGTATGTGGGCCTACTGTATACAGCAATGTGCATTTAGGCAATGTGCGCACCTTTATGTCGTTTGATTTTGTGTATCGTGCGCTTAAATTCTTAGGTTACAAAGTGCGCTATGTACGCAATATTACCGATGCAGGTCACCTTACCGATGATGGTGATGTGAACAACGACCGCTTTGTAAAACAATCACGTCTCGAAAAACTCGAACCTATGGAAATTGTACAGAAATACACTGTAGATTTCCACAAAGTATTAGAGATATTTAATTTACTGCCTCCTACTATTGAGCCTACCGCTACAGGGCATATATTGGAGCAAATACAGCTTACCGAAAAACTCTTAAAAGACGGATTCGCTTACGAAAGCAATGGTTCTGTATACTTCGATGTACTTGAATACAACAAACGCGGACTCAATTATGGGGAGCTCTCTCGACGCAATATAGAAGAGCTCTTTGCCAATACTCGTGATTTAGATGGGCAAGGCGAAAAACGCAATCCTCAGGACTTTGCGCTCTGGAAGAAAGCTTCTCCTGCCCACATTATGCGTTGGGCATCACCTTGGGGCGACGGCTTTCCAGGTTGGCACTTAGAATGTACGGTGATGAGTACCAAATATCTCGGTAACCAATTTGACATTCACGGAGGCGGTATGGACTTAAAGTTCCCACACCACGAATGCGAAATTGCACAAGGTAAAGCAGGTCACGGAGAAAGTCCCGTACGATACTGGATGCACGCCAATATGCTCACAATGAATGGGCAACGTATGAGTAAATCTACTGGTAACTATATATTGCCTATGGAACTCATCAACGGAGAGAATACTTTTTTTGAGAAACCTTTTGCTCCTGCTGTTATTCGCTTTTGCTTTATGCAAGCACACTACCGTAGTGTACTTGACATTTCTAATGAAGCTATGCTCGCTGCCGAAAAAGGCTTTAACAGACTTATGGAAGCGATGAAGATATTAAATGAACTTACTACTGATACAGAGCTCCCAACTTCGCTCCCTATAGCCGAATGGAAACAAAAATGCTACGATGCACTATTAGACGATTTCAATTCACCTATACTCATAGCCCATCTCTTTGAAGCTGTAAAGTGGATATTCCAAGTAAAAAATGATGAAGAGAGAATTTCGGTAACAGAGCTCAAGGAGTTGAAAGAACTGATGAATGCTTTTGTTTTTGATGTATTGGGGTTACAAAGTGAGCAACAAACGGCTAATAACAACGACAAGCTCGACGGCGTGCTCCAGTTGCTTATTAATATGCGAATGG
The DNA here is from genome assembly GCF_000318255.2 of Capnocytophaga sp. oral taxon 380 str. F0488. Classification (NCBI taxonomy): domain Bacteria; kingdom Pseudomonadati; phylum Bacteroidota; class Flavobacteriia; order Flavobacteriales; family Flavobacteriaceae; genus Capnocytophaga; species Capnocytophaga sp. oral taxon 380. The sequence continues at coordinate 19,075 of NZ_KB291206.1, read as the reverse complement.
AAGCTCGTGCCAATAAAGATTGGGTGCTTTCCGACAAGATTAGAGATGAACTCCTTGCATTGGGTATTCAGCTCAAAGACGGTAAGGAGGGAACGAGTTATAGTGTAAATTAAAACAACTGTTGCGGTTGAAACAAAGAGCTTAGTAGTACTTAATTCAGAGAATGTAGAGATTTGTCTTTATGATGATTATTAGGTGTTTAATAATTTGATTTATGAACCAAATTATCTATGCTTTAAGTTCTTAGAATGCTCTATAAAAAGATACTATAAAGAAATGTTAAATTTATTTGTGTAATTTGTAAAAAAGAAATACTTTTGCAGGGTCAAAACTGAAATTATAATAATTATTCATTAACAAAAATGAGAACACATATCAGAAAAGAAGTTTCATCAATTGCTCATCAGCCTGCTGGCTCCGTTGAGGAAACTCGTTTCGAGAAAATCTATAACGTTGTTTTCTCGAACTCAGTAACCGCTTCAATTAGTGTCGCACACGAAATCGCCGACCTTATCAAAAAGAAACAAGCCGAAGGCAAAAAATGCATATTAGGCTTAGCCACTGGCTCCTCTCCAGTGAAAGTTTACGACGAACTCGTGCGTATGCACAAAGAAGAAGGTCTTAGCTTCAAAAACGTAATTACCTTTAACTTAGACGAGTATTATCCAATGGAAAAAGAGGATATACAAAGTTATTGGTACTTTATGCACGAGCACCTCTTCAACCATATTGATATTCCTAAGGAAAATATCAATATTCCCGACGGAACTGTACCTCACGACCAATTAGAAGCTTATTGTGCTAATTACGACAAAAAAATCGAAGAATGTGGCGGACTCGATTTTCAACTCCTCGGTATCGGTCGTACCGGTCACATCGGCTTCAACGAACCTGGTTCTAACCGCAATTCTGGTACCCGCATCATCACTCTCGACCACATCACCCGTTCCGATGCTGCTGAAACCTTCCACGGTATCGACAATGTGCCTCGTCAAGCCATTACAATGGGTATCCGCACCGTGTTAAAAGCTCACCGCATCGTATTGCTCGCTTGGGGTAGCAGTAAAGCCTCTATCGTAGCTAAAGCTGTAGAAGGCGATATCACTGCCGAAGTACCTTCAAGCTACCTCCAACTTCACGAAAACACTACTTTTGTATTAGACGAAGAGGCTTCTGCCGATCTTACTCGTATTAAAACCCCTTGGCTCGTTACCGATGTACAATGGGACGAAGACCTCAAAGCTAAAGCTATTGTTTGGCTTTGCGAACACTTGGGTAAAACAATCCTCAAACTTACAGATTCTGATTACAACGAGTACGGTATGTCAAAACTCTTGGCAGAATCAGGTCCTGCTTACGATTTGAACATTGCTATGTTCAACCGCTTGCAACACACCATTACTGGATGGCCAGGAGGAAAACCTAATGCCGATGATACAAACCGCCCCGAACGTGAACATCCTCATAAAAAACGCGTGATCATCTTCAGTCCTCACCCCGATGACGACGTGATTTCTATGGGAGGTACTTTCGACCGCTTAGTTTCTCAAGGTCACGAAGTACACGTAGCTTACCAAACTTCCGGTAACTTTGCCGTATCTGACCACGAAGCACTTAAATTCGCCGAAGTATTCAAAGATATAGCCAAAGAAAACAAAACTGAAGTAGCTGTAATCAACGAGATTATTAGCAACATCACCAACAAAAAATCTAACGAAATTGATAGTCTTCTCGTACGCCAACTCAAAGGTAACATCCGTCGCCACGAATCATTGGCAGCTACACGCTATGAAGGTGTGCCTGATAAACACGTACACTTCCTCAACTTGCCTTTCTACGAAACAGGTGGTGTGAAAAAGAACCCTATAGGCGAAGCCGATATCAAAATCATTATGGATTTGATTGAAGAAGTAAAACCTCACCAAATCTATGCTGCTGGTGACCTCGCCGACCCTCACGGTACTCACAAAGTATGTCTTGATGCTATCTTTGCTGCTTTGAAGAATTTGAAACACAAAGATTATATGAAAGACTGCTGGGTATGGTTGTACCGCGGTGCTTGGCACGAATGGGACATCCACGAAATCGAAATGGCTGTACCTATGAGCCCTGCACAAGTACTCAAAAAACGTCAAGCTATCTTCTTCCACCAATCTCAAAAAGATGGTGCTATGTTCCAAGGAGACGACTTGCGTGAGTTCTGGCAACGCGCCGAAGCTCGTAACAGCGAAACCGCTCGTCGTTATCGTAATTTAGGCTTCGCTGACTATGCCGCTATCGAGGCTTTCAAACGTTACTTCTTCTAAGAATTTGATAGGTTTTTATTATAGAAGTAACTTTTCTATAAGGTTTTAAAAGATTGTTTATCAATCTAAAAAAATAATGAGGTTATCTATTATTAGATAGCCTCATTTTATTTAGTGTTTTACCACGAATATTGTCCATTATGTTTTGATAGAATAAACCTTTTGGTTTTTCAGAATCTAATACTTTTTTTGTCTTTGTTCTTTGTTAGTTTATCCTATAAACTTTGTATAATCTAACCCTAATTTCACCATAACCATCGGCTATTATCATTGCAACAAACTAATAAAGGTAGTTAAAATAAAAGCATTGATGAAGTCGATAAAGAAAGCCCCTACCATTGGCACTATCAAGAAGGCTTTGTGTGAAGGTCCAAAACGCTCGGTTACCGACTGCATATTGGCGACTGCCGTAGGGGTAGCACCCATACCAAAACCGCAGTGTCCTGCTGAGAGTACAGCAGCATCGTAGTTGCTACCCATCAGGCGGAAGGTAACAAAATAGGCATAAGAGCACATCACAAAGGTTTGCACTGCCAAAATAATGAGCATCGGGAGGGCTAAATCAAGCAATTGCCACAGTTTGAGGTTTAAGAGGGCGATGCCTAAAAACAAACTCAGAGAAGCGTTGCCAAACACATCGATAGCGCGGTCGAACATATTTACACTAAAGCCTCTGGTGAGCACATTGCGCAAGAGTACCCCAAAGAATAATGCCCATACAAACTGAGGAATAGTGAATCTCTCTGGGAAGAAGGCAGTTACTGTGGGTGATACCATTATAGCTGAAAACGATAGGCAAGCGGCAAATAGTGCCATAGTTTCTATCGCTGATTTAGAAGTGATGAGGCGTTGTTTAATTGCATTTTCAAAAACTTCTACTACGTTATCGGCTACGGTGTCAGTACTTTGTTCTTCAGTAATAGGCTTTTTTCCTATATTGTTCACTAACTTGCGTGCTATGGGACCACCAATAAGTCCGCCGAGTACCAATCCGAAGGTAGCCGAAGCCATTCCCAGGTCAGTAGCTCCCTTTATACCGTAGTCGGTTTCTAATATTTTACCCCAAGCACCTGCCGTTCCGTGTCCGCCAGTAAGTGTTATAGAGCCCGTGATGAGTCCCATAACAGGGTTTTGCCCCAAAGCACTTGCTAAACCCACCCCCACAGAGTTCTGTACTACAATAAAGAGGGCGACCACCCCCAGGAAAATAATTAGCCCTCTACCACCAGCTTTTAGTCGAGAGAAATCGGCACTCAAACCTATGGACGAAAAGAAAAATAGCATAAAAGCATCTTGCAAGCTGGTATTGAACTCTAAGGAAATGCCTGTGGCAGTATACAACAGATAGATAAATACTGCTGCTAACAATCCGCCTGCTACAGGTTCAGGTATATTGAAGTTTCTTAAAAATTTAATTTTATGCACTAATAGTCGCCCTACGAGTAACACTATTGTAGCGACAATCAGGGTGTAATAAGGGTCGATGATAATGGTTTTCATATCCATAATAAGCGAGATATAGATTTAATGAGGGGCTAAAAGTACAAAAGATTATTTTACTGAAGAAATAAATAAACAAAAAAAACTGTAAGTGATGAATGTTTACTATCTTTACTCTTAATTTAAAACGATAGCTTGTGATAGAACTAATTAGTTTTCTTCTTATGCTTATAGAGGCGTTTCAGCTTTTCATTTATTTTGTTTATGCAGAAATAGAAAGTTTTGTTAGGAAAAAAAGATAAAAAGTATTACTTTTGTCGCTCAAAAAGAATAACACTCATTTACCGATGAAAAAATATATTGATACAGGAAAAAAAGACACCCGAAGTGGTTTCGGGGCAGGACTTACTGAGTTAGGACGTAAGAACCCTAATGTAGTTGCTCTTTGTGCCGATTTGATTGGCTCATTGAAGATGGAAAAATTTATCGAGGAGAACCCTACGCGCTTCTTTCAAATAGGTATTGCTGAGGCAAATATGATGGGTATTGCTGCTGGTCTTGCTATTGGAGGTAAAATACCTTTTACAGGCACCTTTGCAGCTTTCTCTACAGGGCGTGTGTATGACCAAATACGCCAATCGATAGCTTATTCAAATAAAAACGTAAAAATTTGTGCCTCTCACGCTGGGCTTACTCTCGGAGAAGATGGAGCTACCCATCAAATATTAGAAGATATTGGTTTGATGAAAATGCTTCCTAATATGGTAGTTATCAATCCTTGTGATTACAATCAAACGAAAGCTGCTACTATTGCCATTGCTGATTATGTAGGTCCTGTTTACCTACGTTTCGGTCGTCCTACGGTAGCAAATTTTACTCCTGAAGACCAAACCTTTGAAATAGGAAAAGGTATTTTGTTAAACGAAGGGAAGGACGTTACTATTATCGCTACAGGGCATTTGGTATGGGAAGCTCTTTTGGCTTGTGAGGAATTGGAGCAAAAAGGTATTTCAGCAGAAGTTATCGATATCCACACTATTAAACCGTTAGACGAAGAGCTTATTCTTACTTCAGTAAAGAAGACTAAAGCAGTAGTAACTTGTGAAGAGCATAATTACTATGGTGGATTAGGTGAGAGCATAGCTCGTGTGCTTACACAGCGTTATCCTGTTCCACAGGAATTTGTGGCTGTAAACGACACCTTTGGTGAAAGTGGAACTCCCGCTCAGCTAATGCAAAAGTACGGTTTAGACAAAGAAGGTATTTTGAAAGCTGTTGAGAAAGTACTCAAAAGAAAAACTACCCATTAAGGAAAGATTGAATACTCCTACTTTATTTGTAAAACAGATAAAAAGCAAATTGTTTATGATAGATTATTTACAAACCAAGAACCCTTATTTTAATGCCTCTGGACTTACTTCATCAGAGGCTAACTATGTATGTGAGCGTATCAAAGAACGGCTCAAACCCATTCAAGACCTTGTTAATACTATTGAAACTCATACTTCCAGTATTGAAGGGGAACCTTTGGATAACTTTGAGAAGGTAGATGATATCGGAGGTAAGCTCACTGAAATAGGGTCTCTATATGCAATCTCAGCTTATTTACGTACGGCAATTAAGGAAAAGGAAGCTCGATTAGATGTGCTAACAAAAAAGCTAACCAATATACAACTTGAAGCAGAAGCTGAAGTAAAACCAATTGACTATGAACAGCTCAATCGTCTTAGAGAGGTTACCATAGAAGATTACCTCAAAACTTTATCACTTGAAGAGGTAGTACGATATAAGGAAGCTGAAGCTAAAGCAGCTCACATCGGGAAGTATATTCATAATTTTGATGAGGTGCGCACAAATCTCACTAAGAAAGAACTTATTACCCTAAAGCAAGTAGGTGAGCAGGTATTTAAAATAAAGAATGTACCTCTGTACGACCTTGCTGAGCTACAAGAACTGCAAGAACAGCTATTAGCTCAGCATCGTGAGGTTGAAAGTGAAGTAAACTTTTATAAGGCTCAGTTCCGTACGTTCCAGAATAACGCTCAATTGCAATATGAACAAGAACTTCAAAGGTTGCAACAAGAACGTCAGAAAAAGGTAACTGCTCTAGTAGTAGAAAGAACAGCCGAATTGATGAAAATAAAGGAAACGGTTGCAGGTTTTAGAATCGTAGTGCCTAACAGTTATAAAAGTACTATTGAACACCTTTTAAAGAAATAGGGTTTGGTGCGGTGTAAAATAGTTGACCTATAACAGATTTACATCATACCAATTTAGAAAGCTACAAAACGGATTTTTCATAAGATAGCAAACACACTCATTGATATTTCGCTCTATACCCAAACAGTTTTTAATAAGGGGAATGTGTGTTACCCCCGCTGATGTTTATCACATCATAATTAAAACTTTGCTATAGTCTTTGCCTTTGTGGGTATAGAGGTCTTGAACTTAAACATTGCCATCGACTGCGTTCCGTTTTGTAGCTTTCACTTTTATAAAAGGATAATAAGTAGCTTATGTTCCTATAAAACCATATAATTCACAATACAATATGATAGAAGTAACACAACAAAAGATTGAAGAACTCGCTCCTAATGCCGAAGCAGCTAAAAAAGGGCGAGATTTACAAAAGAAGGGAAAATTTACTAATCTAAAAATCAATGCTGAAAAGAACCTTATATGGGGTGAATGTGCAGGAAGTGGTAAAAATCCTTATTATTGCTCAGCTGACTATATAGATAGCCATAACCCAGTGTTTCGTTGCAATTGCCCTAGCCGTCAGTTTCCTTGCAAACACGCTATTGGTTTATTGTATTGCTTTGAGGCAGATAAGAGTCAATTTAGTGAAGGTGAGGTGCCAGAAGATATTACTACTAAGCGTGAAAAGATAGAGAAAAGACAGGAAAAGAAAACTCAAGAAAAAGAGTCTATCAAAGAGAAAGCTGAGAAACCTAAGAAGTTAAATAGAGTGGCTTTTGTTAAGAAAGTAGACACTCAGCTTATAGGTATTGATACAGCTCAGAAACTTTTGCGCGATATAGTCAGTACAGGACTTTCTTCAATAGATGCTAAATTACGCGCCACCCTTAGAACTCAAATAAAAGAATTGGGCAACTACTATATAGGCGGTATACAAACAGCTTTCAATAATCTACTTTTGTCACTTGAAGAAGTAGAAGAGGAAGAATATACAGAGGTAGTAAATAACTTAAATTATCTTTCAGCTTTACTGAAAAAAGCCTCTGAATATCTAAAAGCCCGCAAAGAAGATCCAGAAGGATTGCCTGAACTATCTTCAGCTATTGAAGAGCAAATAGGCTATGTATGGAAGTTAGTAGAGCTAATGCAATATGGACTTTATGAGGAAAATGCAAGCCTTGTACAGCTTTCGTTTAATAGTTATGACAATGAAGCGCGCAAAGAATATGTAGACGAAGGATTATGGCTTAACCTAACTACAGGCAAGATATTCAATACGATGAATTATCGTCCTTATAAGGCAGCAAAGTACATCAAGGAAGAGAACACTATGTTTGGTGTTTTACAACTGAAAGACCTATATATTTACCCTGGCGATACAAACCCTCGTATTCGTTGGGAAGCTGACAGTATAACAGAACGCCCTCTACAAAAAACAGACCTTACTACCATTAAGCAATGGGCATCGACTCAGTTTGCTGATACTATCAAGAGAGTAAAGAACACTATAAAAAATCCACTGATGGACAAGCATCCAGTAGTACTTTTGGCACTGCATAAAGCTTATAGAGTAGGGGAGGATTTGGTTGTAGAAGATGCCAATGGTTTTGCTATCACCTTGAAAGATATAGGAGAAGGGGCTGTATCGCCAACGGGCAATCTGAAAGCTTTTTTGCCCTCCAACGCCGAAGGTCTCACCCTCACAGCAATGATGCATAATGATGTAGCCAGTGGACTTTTGTCTGCTCAGCCAATGTCGCTTATTACCCCTGATAAAATTATCCGTTTATTATATTAGCATATTAGAAATGAAACCTTTATACGATTTACAACAAGAACTTAACCGCCTGTTTATAGCAGGAAGTAAGTTTGCTAAAAATGACCCTCGCTTGCAGAAGTACATTCCTATACTGAAAAAATTGGGAGAAAAGGCTCCGGTATTTAATAAATTAGCCCAAGAAGTAGAAGCATTGCTACAAGTTGAAAGCCAGCAATCTGCCGAAAAGCTATTAAATGTTTCCACTTTGCTCTATTCGGTGCTCTATACACAAGGCGTTACTATACAAGCAGAAGCTACCAAAGCCCTACAAGAACCCAATGTATCTATAGCCGATGTGAATACAACCTATTCGTATTTACAACTGAAACCTGTATTGCAAGCTCTTACCCAAAGTAACTCAGGACGTTTAGAAGTACTTAAAGACGCTTTTGAACGTGGTATATTTAAAGATTCTCGTACCTTTGGTTATTTGAGCTATGCCTTGGCTGATAAGTATACTGAACTCGCCGATTATGTACTCCAAACTATTATTCCCACTTGTGGTCAAGCAATGCTCCCTTTCCTGCTATCGGATTTTCGTTTAGAGGATAGGACTGAAAACGTACGCCGTTTGCGATTATTGTACCAGTTAAAGTATGCCGAGATGGATAGCCTAACGGATAAGATATTCGGTGAGAGTTTACCTAATCTACAAGCTGAAGCCATTAGCATAATAGCTGAGAGGAAAGATAAGCAAACAGAAGACTTTATTATGAGTCTTACAAGTGACAAGAATAAGTTGGTACGGGAGGCTTCCTATAAGGCATTAGCAATATTGGGCACACAACGTAGCATCGATAAGTTACTTGCACTTTATGAAACTAATAAAGCAAAAGGAAATGCAAAAGCTTTGGCTGAAGCTATTTCTTTATTAGCAATACCTTCACATTATCAACCTTTTCTTAAAAAGGTATACGAGCAATTTAACATACTACTTTCAATAGAAAAAACAGATAACAATGTAGCAGTAACTAATGCTTTTGAACGTTTTGCTATTGATTTGGATATTTTGGAGAATAAGGATTGTAATGAAGTATATGAGTTTTTATCTGAATTACTACAATCTCAGAAATTCAATACTCTTCGGAGGAATCTATTTAAGAATACTTATGACCCCATACCTATGAAAATAGTGGGTATTCTCAATAGCTTTGAAGCTGATAAGGTAGTGGCATTCTATGATAAGCATAAGCAATATCTCACTTTTAACAGTGGTTATAATGATTTGTGGATAAACTTTTTTTGGAGAGCTTTTAATAATGAAAATTTTAGTAAGGAACAACTATTTGAAACATTTAGCACTACACTTGGAAAATCACTTGCAACAGGAAGTATGTTAGAAACATTTAGTGGAACTAATGGTTATTATACTTATACAGTTCGTAAATGTTCAGAGGTGAGAGTAGATAGAATAGACCCTCGTTGGATACCTGTGTTTTATTCATTCCTCCGTAGTCTTAAAAAGCTCCATAACAATTATGCATTAAATACTTTTATTATACTTGATGCCTTAGAAAAAGATGGAAAATCATTAGATGAATGGCTTTTGAAAGCGCTCTCAGAAACTTTTTCAGAAGACACTATATGGTTGTACCGCCTTATTTTAAAACGAAACTTACCCAATAAGTATGAGCTTGTTTATCACTCATTAGAAAAAATGAAGGCTGGAAATGCTTATTATTTTCTGTATAACCTTTCTGACACAGATTTTTGGAAGCAGTTTCCTAAGGAATACGCACAGAAGTTCAGAATTTTGGCTGAGAAGAATAAGTTAAAGATATTCAAAGAAATAGCAGAAGAGATAGAAAGAGGATAACAAAAAGGGTGTGATATGAAAGCACAATTGAATGGTTAATGATTAATGGTTAGTGATTAGTAGTGAATTAGAAAGATTTTTATGCAAAGCTTATAGGATAGACGGTGCGAGTTACACGGTCAGTCGTAGCACGACAGGCAGATAAAGAAAAGACGAACAAAAGACGAACAAAAGACGAACAAAAGACGAACAAAAGACGAACAAAAGACGAACAAAATACGAACAAAAGACGAACAAAAGACGAACAAAAGCCGAACAAAAGACGAACAAAAGACGAACAAAAGCCGAACAAATGACGAACAAAAGACGGTGCGAGCCGCACGGGCAGATAAACAAATGACGAAGGAAAGACAAACAAATGACGGTGCGAGCCGCACGGGCAAACGAACATATGATGAACAATAAATATATCTAAGATCAACTTAGACTCTATCTAAGATGAAATTTAGTTATTATTTTAGTTATATATAATTTTCTTTAATTGAAAAGTTGTATCTTTGCTAAAACTTTAAATGAAATGAGAACACTCTTTTTACTTGCTTCAACACTCCTTTTTCTCACAGTTGAAGCACAACGCCCTAATATAGTAGTTTTTATAGTAGACGATATGGGATGGGAAGACACTTCTTTGCCTTTTTGGAGTGAACGTGTTCCTAATAACGATATTTATCACACGCCTAATATGGAGCGATTGGCTTCGCGAGGGGTGCAGCTTACGCAAGGTTATGCGGCGTCAATTTGTTCGCCCAGCAGAGTGAGTTTGCTTACCGGTAGCAATGCGGCGCGTCACCGTGTTACTAACTGGACGTTGCACTACAATACCCCTACCGATGTGGAAGATGCCGTACTCACACCACCCGATTGGAATGTGAATGGTATTTCACCCATACCTAATGTACCTCACACTTATTATGCTAAAACGCTTCCTCAGTTATTAAAAGAAGCTGGCTATTACACTATTTGCATAGGAAAAGCACACTTTGGGGCAACTCAAACCTTAGGGGCTAATCCGTTGAATTTAGGATTTGAGAAGAATATTGCAGGGCACGCGGGAGGAGGACCTGCAAGCTATTCAGGGCTTACTAATTTTGGCAATCGTACCGATGGACAACCTTCGTCAGCTTTTGCGATTCCTGACCTCGAAAAATATTGGAGTAAAGATATTTCTGTAACTGAAGCACTTACGTTAGAAGCACTTGAAACATTAGATAACCGACCTAAAGACCGTCCGTTTTTTCTCTACCTCTCACATTACGCAGTGCATATTCCTATTGAGGAAGATAAGCGTTTCAGTGCTAAATATCAGCATTTAAATTCTATTGAAACACGTTATGCCTCGATGATAGAAGCTATGGACAAGAGTTTGGGCGATGTGTTGGATTACCTCAAAGCACATCAGTTAGAAAATGATACTTTTATTTTGTTTCTATCGGACAACGGAGGGCTGAGTGCTGTAGGTCGTGGTGGAAAGCCTAATACACATAATTATCCGCTACAAGCAGGTAAAGGCTCGGCTTATGAAGGAGGTGTGCGTATTCCTATGATAGCCTCTTGGCAAGGGCAACTACCCACAAATAAGCGCACGGAGCAACCTGTAATTATAGAAGATGTATTTCCGACACTTTTGGAAGTGGCGAAGATAAGAGACTATAAAGTACCTCAAAAGGTAGATGGAAAAAGTTTTTTGGCGACCTTAAAAGGTAAAAGAGTAGGAGAGGAGCACCGTTACTTTTATTGGCATTGTCCTAACAATTGGTATACAGTAGAAGGCTATGGTTATGGAGCTTCGAGTGCTATAAGGCAAGGCGATTGGAAATTAGTATATATGCACAAAACAGGTGAAAAACAGTTGTTCAATATTAAAGAAGATATAAGCGAAGCTCATAACTTAATTAAGCAGTACCCTCGTAAGACAAAGCAACTCACAAAAAAATTGCGCCATTACCTCAAAGAAGTAAAGGCGCAGATGCCTATGAATAAAGAGACAGGGAAAATAGTTCCCTTACCTTAATCTTCGTCCTCTAACCCGAGTTCTCTTGCTGATATTTCACGCATTTCTACCTTGCGTATTTTACCCGAGATAGTCATCGGGAACTCTTCTACAAATTTCCAATAACGAGGCACTTTGTAATGAGCAATACGCCCTTTGCAGAAGTCGTGGAGTTCTTCTTCAGTGAGGGTAACCCCTTCTTTAGGTTTAATCCAAGCCATAACTTCTTCACCGTATTTTTTGCTAGGGACACCAATTACTTGCGCGTCCATTACTCCTTTATAAGTATAGAGGAAGTCTTCTATTTCTTTAGGAGAGATATTTTCCCCTCCGCGAATAATCAAATCTTTAATGCGACCTGAGATATGAATATAGCCATCCTCGTCCATCATAGCCAAATCGCCAGAGTGCATCCAGCGTTGTTCGTCTATCACCTGCTGTGTAGCTTGCGGACTGTTCCAATATTTCAACATTACTGAATAGCCACGGGTACATAGCTCACCGTTCTCACCTCGTTTGACGATAGCTTTGGTCTCAGGATTGATAATCTTAATCTCTAAGTGGTCGTGAATAGTTCCTACCGAGTAAATTTGTTTCTCGAAAGGTGCTCCTATTTTAGTTTGTGTAGAGACAGGTGAAGTTTCTGTCATACCGTAACAAATAGTTATTTCGTGCATATTCATTTGCTCTTTCACGCGTTTCATAATTTCAGGAGGACACAAAGCTCCTGCCATTACCCCTGTACGCAGACTTGATAAATCATAAGGTTGTTTGTCTAATACATACAGTTCTGAGATGAACATCGTAGGCACACCATAAAGCGAAGTACATTTTTCTTTCTCTACAGCTTCGAGTGTTTTAGTAGCGTCGAAACTATCGTTGGGGATTACCATTGTAGCCCCGTGAACTGTACAAGCGAGATTTCCAATAACCATTCCGAAACAATGGTAAAAAGGTACAGGAATACACACTCTGTCTTTTTCGGTATAATTCATTCGGATACCGATAAAATAACCGTTATTGAGGATATTGTGGTGAGAAAGTGTAACACCTTTGGGGTTGCCCGTAGTTCCTGAAGTATATTGTATATTTACGGGGTCATCAAACTGCACTTTCTCTTCAAAAGAAAGTAGTTTCTCGTCGGTAACTTTTTCACCGTGTGCTAAGAAATGTTGCCAGCTCTCTCCCCAATACACTTCTTTACGCAAAGTTTCAGTAAACTCACGCGCATCGTCTATCATTTTTTTATAATTACTACTTTTAAACTGAGGGGCAGCGAAGATATATGATATCCCTGATTGATTGATTACATAAATCAGTTCGCTGGTACGATAAGCAGGATTGATATTCACCATTATCGCTCCTATTTTGGCTGTGGCATACTGCAAGAGCGTCCACTCATAGCAATTAGGCGACCAAATACCTACCCTATCGCCTTGTTTAACACCTAAGGCGATAAGCCCTTTGGCTACAGCCGTTACTTGTGCATAAAACTCGGCGTAAGTAACTCGATAGTCCTGGTGTACGGATATAAGCGCTTCCTTATTAGGGTATTTTTCCACTGTTTTACGAAGGTTCTGGTCGATAGTTTCCCCTATAAGAGAGATATCGGAAGCTCCGTAAGTGTAAGCTAAGTTTTTATTCATAAGGATTATTTTAAGTTATTCTTTTGTTATTTCAGTAAGTCAGGTCGTTTGGCTTTGGTATGTTCATAAGCCATATTTTCCCGCCATTGTTCTATTTTAGGGGTATTGCCACTGGTAAGAATTTCGGGTACTTCCCAACCTTTGTAGTTAGCAGGACGTGTATAGACTGGTGGAGCCAACAAATTGTCTTGAAACGAATCGGTAAGGGCTGAGGTTTCATCGGAGAGGACACCAGGGATGAGGCGAATAATTGCATCACAAAGCACCGCTGCACCTAATTCTCCACCTGAAAGCACATAGTCACCTATGGATATTTCTTTGGTGATAAAGTGGTCGCGTACGCGCTGGTCTACCCCTTTGAAGTGCCCACACAAGATGATAATATTTTTAGCCAACGACAGTTGGTTAGCCATCTTTTGTTGCAGTGTATCGCCATCAGGGGTGAGGAATATCACCTCGTCATAATCTCTTTCAGCTCTGAGAGCTGAAATACACTTATCGATAGGCTCTATCATCAGCACCATACCTGCCCCCCCCCCAAACTGATAGTCATCTACTTGGCGGTAGGCATTATTGGCATAGTCGTGCAGGTTGTGGAAATGTACTTCTACTAATTGTTTATCAATTGCACGGTTTATAATAGAGTAGCCAAAAGGACTCTCCATTAGTTCAGGAACAACCGATATAATATCAATACGCATCAGTCTAACGATGTTTGTTTATTTCGTCTTGCAACTGGCGACGCACTTTCTGTTCGCGTTCAATAGCTGCTTTGCGATAGCTCTCGTATTCCTCTTGTAATTCTGATAATTGATGAAGAGATTTTCTTGTAACGATATTTCCGTTAGAGTATTTGTAAATATATAGCACTAATAGAACTCCTAAAGCAATAATAATCCCCCACATAATGGTATTGTATAAGCCTTTGGATAACAAAGCTCCAAAGAGATTCATACTATCTTTCTCATTGCGGGTCTGGTCTAAGGTAGTTTGTAAAGAGGCTATATTATCATTTAGTGTCTTAATAGTTTCTTCGTGAGTTTTTACTGTTTCCTTTTCAGCCGCGAGGCGTGATTTTATATTATTCACACTGTCTGCCATACTGCGTTGAAAGCTGGCAAGCTTAACTTTGTCAAACATTTTGTAGTTTTGCCAAGACCCTGCTCTGTCTATCATACGTTGGAACTGTTCAGGTAGGCTGGTAGGCTTTGGTTCTTCAGGTTGTACTTCTACAGTAGTTGAAGCAGTTTTCTGTGAACTAAATGAAGTTGTTGTCGCATCTTGTGCTTTAATTGATACACCAGAAAAGGCACTAAGTGCCATCATTATTATTATTAGTTTTTTCATATAACTTATATTTTAAATTAATAATTGAGGTTACAATGTTTTCATTATCTTCATAAAATCGTCTACAATGGTGGCTCCTTTGTCCTGGTTGTACCATTTTTGTAGTTCTTCTTTGAATTCAGGGGTGAGTTTACCATTCTTAGCCTTCTCTTCTTCTACCATTTTAGTAGCTACTGACGGACGAGAGCCCCAATGTGCTAACACCTTATCTTCTAAGTCTAAAAACACTACTACAGGAATGGCTTTACCTCCATTGGTAAGAAAAAGATTCATCAGCTCTTCATTCTCATCTCTAAAAACAAGTTTCATAGTGATTTTAGGGTTGAGGGTCGCTATTTTATGTACTACGGGTACAATTTGAGCCGCATCAGCACACCAACTTTCGGTAATCACTAATAAACAAACACTCTTAGGGTAGTTTGCAAAGAATTGAGCCTTATCTTCAGGTATTTCTATGGTCTTATCTAAGCGTTTGTAGCGTTTTTGGTTTAAAGCAGTGTAATATATGCGTTCTTCAGTTTGTTCTTCTCCGCTCGATTTCCCTTCTGTTGCATACTTGTCTATCAGGTTGCGATAGGTCTCGTAAGAAACAGCTTTTAGGAGGCTATTGCGAATGATTTGTGTTGTATCCATATTCAATTAATTAACAATTAAAAGGTAAGGCACGAGCTACAAGCTCGCACCTGCTTTTATAATTTAAGAAGCTATTTGCAAAGCTGATTTGTTCAGTTTTTCCTCAGCGTATTCTTTGGTTATTGTCAGTTCTTTTACGCCTGAATTAGGAAGCTCAAACATCGCATCAGTGAGTATATTCTCGCATAGCGAACGCAAACCACGTGCGCCGAGTTTATACTCTAAGGCTTTCTCAACGATAAAGTCGAGTGCTTCTTCTGTTATATCAAATTTAATGCCATCCATCTCAAAGAGTTTTTTATACTGTTTGATGATAGCGTTCTTAGGTTCGGTAAGAATCATACGCAAAGTGTGTTTATCTAATGGATTCATATAGGTAAGCACCGGCAAACGACCTATAATCTCGGGTATCAAACCGAAGTCTTTTAGGTCTTTGGGTATGATGTATTGCACCAAGTTTTTCCTATCTACTTGTGTATTTTTAGACGAGTTGTAACCCACCGCTTGCATATTCAGGCGTTTAGAAATAACACGCTCAATGCCGTCGAAAGCTCCTCCGGCAATAAACAAGATGTGTTCGGTGTTTACTTCTATATACTTCTGATCGGGGTGCTTGCGTCCGCCCTTGGGAGGTACGTTCACCACAGAGCCTTCGAGGAGTTTTAGCAGTGCTTGTTGTACCCCTTCGCCCGATACGTCACGAGTGATAGAGGGATTGTCGCTCTTGCGAGCAATCTTGTCGATTTCGTCTATGAACACGATACCTCTTTCAGCTTTTTCCACATCGTAGTCAGCAGCTTGTAACAGGCGTGAGAGAATACTCTCTACATCTTCACCTACATAGCCTGCTTCAGTGAGTACTGTAGCGTCTACAATGGCAATAGGCACGTTTAGCATCTTAGCAATGGTGCGTGCTACTAAGGTTTTACCTGTACCCGTTTCGCCTACCATTATCACGTTACTCTTTTGTATTTCCACTTCATCGTCAGCATCAGGTTGTTGCAAACGCTTGTAGTGATTGTATACTGCCACCGAGAGTATTTTTTTAGTAAAGTCCTGACCTATTACATACTGGTCGAGGAATTTTTTAATCTCTTGTGGGGTTTTCAGGGTCATATCACCCGATACTACAGGCTTCCCTTTTTGAGCTTTAGTGCCGAATGCCTCTTCTATAATGATATTAGCTTGTTCAACGCAATAGTTGCATATATTACCAGCCATACCGCGAATTAGCATCTCGGTTTCGGGTTCTGCACGACCGCAGAATGAACAATATTCTACTTCTTTTTTAGCCATTATTTCCTTTCTAACACTTCGTCTATCATACCATACTCTTTAGCTTCGCGTGCTATCATCCAGTAGTCGCGTTCTGAGTCTTTATACACTTTAGCAAAAGGTTGCTTAGAGTGCTTGGCAATGATTTCGTAGAGTTCGTTTTTGAGTTTCAACATTTCTTTTAAATTTATTTCCATATCGCTGGCTACCCCTTGTGCACCTCCCGAAGGTTGGTGAATCATTACACGAGAGTGTGGCAATGCCGAGCGTTTGCCCTCAGTCCCAGCACATAGCAATACGGCAGCCATCGAAGCAGCAATACCGGTGCAGATAGTAGCCACATCAGGTTTTATAAACTGCATCGTATCGTAAATGCCTAAGCCGGCATACACGCTACCCCCTGGCGAATTGATATAGATTTGAATATCTTTAGCGCTATCCACACTTTCCAAGAAAAGCAATTGCGCAGTAACAATATTCGCTACTTGGTCGTTTACATCGGTGCCCAAGAAGATGATTCTATCCATCATCAAGCGCGAAAACACGTCCATTTGGGCTACATTCAGCTGGCGTTCTTCCATAATGTAAGGAGTCATACTGCCGATAATCTTATCGTAGTAAAGACTATTTACACCGTGCTGTTTAGTAGCATATTTTCTAAATTCGTCTGATAAATTCACTTTTTTAATGATTAATTGTTAATAATTAAAGGTTATCTTTTTAGGAAGTATGGTTAGATAATGATTAACAGACTTCTACAAAATATCAAACTTTGTCAAAGTGTAGCTGTTTTTACCTTTTATCACTTACCTTTTTACCTAAAAAGGGTAGTCCAAAATTGCCAAAGTAAGATACAGAAATGGTATTTATCATTAGCAATTTTGGACTGGTTTTTTATGTTTTTTGTGAAGTTCTATTCAGGGAAAGCTAACTTTACAAATTCATCGAAAGTAACTTTCTTTACATCAGTATTTACATTTTCTTTGTAAAACTCAATGAGTTTCTTAAATACCAATTGTTGCTGAATGCGTTGTACTTCTTCGCGGTTTTGTAATACACGGTCTACAATGCCGTCTACATAACTATCGTCATCGGTAGGCATACCGTATTGAGATAACTGAGCTTTGATATAAGTGCGCGCAAAGTCTTTTAACTCTTCAAATTTAGGGTGCAAGTTATTATCTTCCATTACCTTGCCTTCGATAAGCTGATAACGCAATCCTTTTTCTGAATGCTCGTATTCTTTTTCCGCTTCTTGCTCAGTAAGTTCTTTTTCACCAGCGGTGCGCAACCATTTTTTAAGGAAAGCAACAGGGAGGTCAAACTGAGTATTGTCTACCAAATAATCGGTAACGGTGTTTAAAAAATGCTGGTCAGCTTGCTCATTGTATTGTTGTTGAGCACCTTCTCTTATCTTGTTGCGCAATTGCTCTTCGTTGGTAACAGAACCATCAGGGAAGAGCTTATTAAACAATTCTTGGTTTAAAGCAGCTTTTTCGCGTTCATTCACTTCTTCCAGGGTAAAAGTAACTTCTACATCTAAGTGATGAGCTTCGTCGTGCGATACTTTTAGGTAGTGCATTAAGCTGTGTGCATCTTTGAACAATCCTTTGGTTTGCAACTGAAATTGGTCACCTATTTTTTTGCCTACAAACTCTTTGCGAACAGCATTGCTGAGTTCTTCTAAGGTGAAAGTAGCTTGAGAGTCAATACCTTTTTCCTCGTTAAAGAAAGTACCAGTCACTTCAAGACTGTCATCATCTATTACTTCGCCTTTGGCAACGAGTTTACCAAATTGTTTCTGAATGCGTTCTATTTGTTTGTCGATTTGGTCATCAGTAACGGTAATTTCGTAGCGAACGATTCCTTTTTTAGGTTGCAAGTTTACTTCGATAGCAGGAGCCAAGCCTATTTCAAACTCAAAAGTAAAGTCATCAGCATCTAAGTCGATGTCTTTTTTCTCTTTGGGGAGAGGGTTACCTAAAATATTGAGTTTTTCATCGCCTATGTATTTGTACAACGAGTCTTGTAACACTCGGTTTATTTCGTCAAACTTCACAGCTTTGCCATACTGTCTTTTAATCATACCAGCAGGTACGTGACCCTTTCTAAATCCAGGAATAGAAGCAGTTTTTCTGTAATCGTTTAGTACTTTCTCTACTTTATCGGCGTAGTCGTTTTTTTCAATAGCTATCTTAATGACAGCATTCAAAGCATCTACTTGCTCTCTGTTTATATTCATTTTTTAAAAAATATTAATCCAAATTTTTCAGTTTGCAAAAGTAGTACATTTTTTTTATATAGCAAAACTTTATGCTAATTCTTATATTTTAAAAGCATCAATTTTACTTTTTCTTCACCCTAAATTTTTAATCATTTTCATCTCACAATGTTTTTTGCGTCGCTACATTCCTCAAAGAGGAAGTTTGCAACAGCTCAGTATGTGAATAGGGAGAGGTTTCTTTCACCTTATCTTCATTCATTGTTCGTTATTTGTTCATCTGCCCTTGCGACTCGCACCTTCTTTTCTTCGTCTTTTCTTTATCTGCCCGTGCGACTCGCACCGTCATTTGTTCGTCTTTTGTTCGTTCTTTCTTCGTCTTT
>NZ_KB291205.1:34958-46754 GCF_000318255.2 Capnocytophaga sp. oral taxon 380 str. F0488 | reverse complement strand
ATTAATTATGACAACCTTTTTTAGGACGTGACAATATTTTCTCATTCCCTCATTCCCTCATTCCCTCATTCCCTCATTTCCTCATTTGCTAATTTGCTAATTAAGTTACACTATCTATCTCTTACCTCAAACTCCCTGTCAATTCATAAAATCATTATTAATCATTAACCGCTAACCATTAATCATTGATATTTATTTTTGTAATTGTATATTATTTTGTACTTTTGCGCCCTCAGAAAATAAAGAGATATCAAGATGTTTAGATGGATAAAAGCCAGCTTCTGGGGTACCATTGCAGGCTTAATATTGCGCAACCGAATTGCTTTTTTACTACTCATAGCTGCTATCACTGGGGGCTTAGCTACACAGTGGAAGAACGTGCGCTTTACTTTTACCGAAGCAAATATGCTCCCCGATGATCACCCTGTGAATATGGAGTACAAGCACTTCCTCGATAAGTTCGGCGAAGAAGGCAACTTGATATTAATGGCGTTAGACGATAAAAAAATCTATACACCTGAGGTACTCAACAAATGGATTGCCCTTAGTAACGAACTAAAAAAGTTCAAACAGATAGACGCTGTTATCTCTATCGACAATTTGCCTATCTTAGTGAAAGACACTGCCCAGCAGCGCTTTGTTACCCATAAGTTTATCGAAGGAAAAGTAAAAAACCAAACTGAAGCTGATAGTCTCAAAAAAGTACTTTCCGAGAAACTACCTTTCTACGAAGGTCTCATCTACAACAAGAAAACAAATACCTTGCAAACAGCCGTGTATATGAACAAAAAGATTGTCAATACACAAGCCCGCAAGGATTTTATCCTCAACGATTTTATTCCCATAGTCGAGAAGTTCGAAGCGCAAACCGGACTCAAAGTGCACACTTCGGGTATGCCTTATATTCGTACCCTCAGCGCTCAAAATATAATGGACGAGATAGGGTTATTCATCTTGGCTGCCCTACTCTCTACTTCAGCCATCTTCTTTTTCTTTTTCCGTTCATTTAGGGCGATGTTTATCTCTATGGGCGTGGTATCCATTGCAGTAATGTGGGTATTTGGTTTTCTAGGGCTTTTCGGCTACGAAATCACCATTCTCACAGGACTTATTCCGCCTTTGGTCATTGTAATTGGTATCCCGAACTGTGTATTCCTCATCAATAAATACCAACAAGAAATCAGTAAGCACGGCAACCAAGCCAAGTCGCTTATTAGGGTAATCCGCAATGTAGGCAATGTAACCCTGCTCACCAACCTCACTACGGCTATCGGTTTTGCTACCTTTATCTTTACCGAAAGTTCTTTGCTCAAACAGTTTGGGGTCATTGCTTCTATCAATGTAGTATCTATCTTCTTCATTTCTCTATTGCTAATCCCAATTATTTACAGTTATATGCACATACCTCAGGAAAAACATCTAAGGCATTTGCATCGCAACTGGATAGGTGGACTTATCAAGTTCATTGAGAATACAGTAAAGCATCACCGTATTGCAGTATTCACTACGGCTATTGCTCTGCTTATCCTCAGTATTATTGGTATTTACAAAATAAAGATTTCGGGTAGTCTCATCGAAGATATGCCTAAGTCAGCTGATTTTTTTGACGATATCACTTTCTTCGAGAAGAATTATGGCGGAATTATGCCTTTGGAAATCACTATTAATACGAAGCAGAAGAACGGTGTTACTCGGTTAGTGAATCTCAAACGTATTGACGAACTCTGCACTCATATCGAAGAAATCCCCGAAATATCCCAACCGCTTTCGTTGGTAAACTTGGTGAAATACGCCAAACAAGCCTATTACAATGGCAACCCTAAATATTATAGCCTGCCCACTACCCAAGAGCAAAACTTTATCCTTTCATACGTCAAAAACTCTAAAGGTAATGCCAATATGCTCTCCGCTTATGTAGATTCATTGGGGCAAACGGCACGCATCACTACTTTTATGAAGGATATTGGTACTGAGAAAATGCAACAAATCGAGGACAATATTTACACCAAAGCTCAAAAGCTTTTCCCAAGTAATAGGTATGAAGTGAAGATTACCGGTAAAGCCTATTTGTTTACCAAAGGTACTAATTATTTAGCTATCAACCTCATTTGGTCATTAGCCTTGGCTATTTTGCTCATTGCGCTCATTATGGCGTATATGTTCCGTTCGTTCAAGATGATAGTTGTCTCACTCATTCCTAACCTCTTACCGCTACTCATCACCGCAGGACTGATGGGCTATTTTGGCATTCCGCTCAAACCTTCCACTATACTTGTGTTCAGTATTGCCTTTGGTATTTCGGTAGACGATACTATTCACTTCTTGGCTAAATATCGCTTAGAGTTAGTTGCGCGTAATTGGAAGATAAGCAAATCGGTATATGCAGCTTTACGCGAAACAGGAGTAAGTATGTTCTATACTTCTATTGTGCTACTCTGTGGTTTCTCAGTGTTCTTGCTCTCCAGCTTCGGAGGTACCAAAGCACTCGGCGGACTCATATCAGCTACTTTGCTTTTCGCAATGATGACGAACTTACTACTCTTGCCAAGTCTATTGCTTTTCTTAGAACGCAGTCTGTCCAACAAAGAAACTATCAAAGAGCCTAAGATTGAGATATTCCCTAAGGACGAAGAAGAAGAAAACTCTGAAAAAGAAAATAAAACACTATAATTACACACTGTTATCAGCTGATTGACAAATTTGTTAATTGGCTAATTAAAAATAATCATTATGGAAAACAAAAAGCATATCGTAATTGTGGGCGGTGGCTTTGCTGGCTTAGAGCTAGTAAAAGTGTTGAACCGCTCTGACAAATATAAAATTACCTTGGTGGATATGAATAACTACAATTTCTTTCCACCCCTACTATATCAGTTGGCTGCGGGCTTTATGGAGCCTTCATCTATCTCCTACCCTTTCCGCCGTCTATTTCGCAAGTATAAAAATGCACGTTTCAGAATGGCTACCTTGCGAGAAGTCGTTCCATCGGAAAACAAACTCATCTTGAGCAATGGAGAACTGCATTATGATGTATTGGTAATGGCTACGGGAGCTGAATCAAACTTCTTTGGTAACAAAGATGTAGAAGAAAAAGCAATGCCTATGAAAACCGTAGGCGACGCCCTTATGCTTCGCAACTTAGTATACACCCGTTTGGAGCGCGCTACCCGTACTGAGGACAAAGAATTGCGCCGTAAGCTACTCTCTTTTGCTATTGCAGGAGCAGGTCCTACTGGGGTAGAGCTATCAGGCATCTTTGCTGAAATGAAACAGAACATTATGCGCAAGGATTATCCTGAGCTTACTTATGACGATTTAGGTGATATTTATCTCATCGACGGACAAAACACTGTACTTGCTCCTATGAGCAAAAAAGCCCAAGCATATACCGAAAAAATCTTGCTTAAAAAAGGTGTAAAACTCAAATTAGGAGTACAGGTAACCGATTTTCTGAATGACGAAGTATACCTTTCGGACGGTACAGTGCTCGATGCTCGTAACCTAATATGGGCAGCGGGGATTTCTGCTAAAAGTTTCAAAGGTATTGACGACAAGCAACACTTGGGTCGTGGACGACGTATGAAAACCGATGCTTATAACAAAATGGAAGGCTTCGAGAACATCTATGCAATCGGCGATTCGTCTATTATGACTGCCGACCCTCATTTTCCCCAAGGGCACCCTCAGCTCGCACAAGTAGCCTTACAACAAGCCAGTAACTTAGGAAAGAACTTCAATAAAGATTTTGTAAACCCTACTCCTTTCAGTTATGTCGATAAAGGCTCAATGGCAATTATTGGTCGTAACCAAGCCGTCGCCGATTTGCCTAAACACATTTTCCTCAAAGGCTTCGTAGCGTGGGCTATTTGGGCATTTATACACATAATGTCGCTGGTAAACTTCCGCAACAAAATGAAAGCTTTGTACAATTGGGTAGGTTATTACATCAGTAAAGACCAATCATATCGTATGGTATTACGTCCTACCGAAAAAGCTAAAGGATAAAATCTGGCTTTCCTATATACTTTGCCAATGTTTGAAACATTGGCAAAGTTGAACCTACATAATTACAAAAACATAATTTTTTTTTAATTTTTAAAGAATTCTTATTCAATTTCTCTCCTGTAACGGAGACTTCTTTCACTAAAAAGCAAAGAATGGAGAACACTGCTAAACAATGGAAACAACAACTGCAATACCTGCTGAAAGGAAGGGACTACGAGTCGCTTATATACACTTCAGCAGAGGACGTTCCTATCTTACCTTTTTACACTTCCGAGAACGTAAAAAGCCCTTATGCAGTTGATATCCAAACACAAGTAGCTGTTCCTCTTTTTGTATCCGATAAAGAACAGACCCTCAAACGCATTGCTTTTTGGCAAAGCCAATCAGTTCACTTTTTTTTGCTCAACCTGCACACTGAGCTTATTCAAGACGAAGTACAACAATGGTTACCTACTGATTTACACTACTTGTTCACCAATGCCCTCACTGTAGATACCTCAACCTACCAAAACACAGGAGCTTCAATGGTGCAACAAATCGCTTTCGGAGTAGCCCAAATGCAGGAAATACTGACTACTTCAAAAGTAACCACTGCTTTTGTGAAAATAGCGGTGGGAGGTAGCTTTCTGTTAGAAATTGCCAAACTGCGTGCTTTTCGTCGCTTATTTAGCGAGCTCTACCCTACCCTACCCTTCCATTTGATAGCCGAAGTATCTCATAGAGGTTTATCTCTTCTGAAATCGTCGCATAACCAAAACTATGTACAGTTAGCTTACGAAGCTGCTGTATTAGGAGGTGCTGATTATTTATTGCCTAAAAATTCCCTTTTCTTTAAGAAAAACAGCGTAAATACCGAAAAAGCAAATGTAGCTACCATTCAGCAACTCACTGCTACCCGAAACGCAACACTGCTCAACGGAATGTATGCAATTGAGGCTATCAGCTACGAAATGTACAAAAAAGCTCTTGTACTATACCAGCAAGTTCATAAACAAGGAGGATTGTCGGTTATGCTAAAAAGCCACAGTCTGCAAAAACAAATAAGGACTAAGGCATCGCAAGAACAACAATTTTTTAATACACAGTGTACTACTTTCTTTCCTGAAAATAGTATCGTTGAAGTTTATCCACGTAAAGAATGGGATTTCTATCCTTTTACCAAAAATCACACCGCTGACTCATTAACACCCAAACGCCTCTGGGAACCCTTTGAAAAAAGAATAAAACAAGAAATGTATGAGCAAAAACAATGAAACTATGGCTGGTTTGCCGCCTTATGAACGTGGGTACCGCGCAATGGGGTATTTAGAAGGAATGCCCTCTTTGCGCATCGTGGCTATGGAAGAAGAAAGCATTTCGCCTAACGAACCCACTGAAATACTCTATCAGAACATCGATAATTTTACACAAAGCAAAGCATCTTGCAAATCATTGGTGATAACTGCTATTGATACTTTGCCCCAAGCCTTATCGGTAAAAGAAGCTCAATACCTCTATATACCTGCATCTCTTCTTTTAGAAAACACCATTAGGGAAACTTTTATCCACATTCTTACTCCTAACGACAAACTGCGTATTTTAGTGGATAGTGCTCACAATGGTTTTGAAATCATTGCAATGCTCCGTAGCTTGCGCGCTCTTGCCCAACTGCCTATCACCTGCTTAGTCCATTCTATCACCGATTATCTATACGCCCTCATCGCCCAATCCGACGATTTGATATGTGATATTAAAAACAAAGAGTTGGCTTCACCTGAAAACCAATTCCTAATAGAAAATAGTTTAGTTACCAAAACTATCGACCCATTCTTCCCCTAAGCCTCACTTTTATTAGGCAAAACGTTCAAAACAGTATTTCATTAGCTCCACTTTACCTTCACTTTGAGAGCAGTATTTCTTCGTTCATTCTTCGTCTTTTGTTCGTCTTTCGTTCGTTGTAGACCCACTGTAGACCCACTGTAGACCCACTCATTGTTCGTTTATCTTATAAGCTTCCTATAAGTTCTGCATAAGCCCCCACCTAATTAACCATTAATCATTAACCATTAATCATTAACTATTTTAATTCCTCCCCATCATTTGCTAATTCTCACATCTACTAATCGGCTAATTCGCTAATTAATATTTTTAAAGATTTATACGTAATTCAGATTTTTAATGTATATTTGCAAAATGAAAAAGAAAAAGCTACAAAGAAGTAAGTCTCGTATATCTGCAAAAAAGAAATCTCTATTTGGGAACTTTTTTACTGTAAGCCTCCTATGCATTTTGTTGTTGGGAGTAGGTAGCGTTTTCTATATCAGAACCTATTATCCTGCCATTTACCAAAAAATACTAAACAAAATTACAGCTCGTAAAATAAACTCTACTTACGAAAGCAATCGTATTGAACATATCGTAAGCCTCTACTACGATAAAGTCTTCGGCATTGACCTTTCGCACTATCAAGAACGCGAAGAAATAGAATGGGATAGCCTCTACATCCGAAATAAAACTGCAAAATACCCTATTCAATTTGCCATTTTTAGAGCAACAATGGGGAACGATGGAACCGATAAGAACTTTGCTCACTTTTTTTCAGAAGCTAAAAAACACCAACTTATCAGAGGAGCTTACCATTACTATCGCCCAGACGAAGACCCTAAGCTACAAGCAAACTCCTACCTGAAGAATGCTCAGTTGGAAAAAGGAGATTTCTTACCCATTTTAGATATAGAACAATTGCCTAAAAAGAAATCCAAAGAACAGTTTATTAAAGATGTACAAACGTGGTTAGATATTGTTGAAAAACACTACAAACGCAAACCTATTATCTATACTTACATCAGTTTTTACGAAGATTATTTGTATCCCACATTCAAGCAATACCCATTATGGATAGCCAATTATAATAATGTGTCAGTCCCCACCTCTGTTTTTTCTTGGCAGTTATGGCAATTCACTGAAAATGGTATTACTGCGGGAGCAAAAGTCAAAATAGATTTTAATATTTTCAATGGTGATAGTAGCGAACTGAACAAACTCTTATTGTAGTATGACAAAAAAAGAACTCAGGACACTCTATAAGCAAAAACGCAATGCCCTATCAGCTGAGGAGCGAGACCTCCTCAGCCGACAAATAGCTGAAAGGTTACTTCTTTTTCCTAATTCTTTATGGGAGCATCACACTTACCATATATTCCTCCCCATAGAACGATTAGCCGAAATAAACACAAATTATATATTGAACATACTACGCGATAAGAATAAGCAAATAGTAGTCCCTAAAATGGATAGCAATACTCGCACGCTGTCCTCTATTCTTCTCACCAAAGATACTCAGCTCATTAATAACGCTTGGGGTATTCCCGAACCTAAACAAGGTGTTATTATAACTCCCAAAACCATAGATGTAGTATTCGTTCCTCTTCTTGCCTATGACAAATATGGCAATCGGATAGGCTATGGTGGTGGCTATTACGACCGTTTTTTGAGTGAATGCAAAGATGAAACACTCAAAATAGGACTCTCCTACTTCCCTCCTGAAAATAACTTTTATGCTCTGAGAAATGCTACTGATGTTTTTTTAGATTATGCTATCACTCCTTCCTCAAGTTACACACTCACAAAAAAAAATATTGATAAATTTTTATTGAGGGAAAGTTTGCTTATATTGAATTTTTCAAAATAAAATACCATATTGTTTTGTATAATTCTAAATAAGTAGTATCTTTGCGCCGTCAAATCAAAATACAAACAATATTATGAGATTAAAATTTTTAGCTCCTGCGCTTATCGCAGGAATGACTGTGCTTACTACTTCTTGTAGTAAAGACGACAATCCGACCCCTATACCTTCTACTGCTAAAGAAGTTAAAGAATTAAATGTTTCTTCACAAACAGAGTGGGTGTATTTTTCTTTTTCAGAAGGGAAACAAGTAGAGGTGACCAATCCTCGCACAAGTGATAATTGGGATATTGCTTTCAATACCTATAATATAAAAACTAATGGTGGTACTTCAGGTGTTGGAGGTGTAGAAGTAGCCAATACAGGAAGTAAAGATTTTAATACTGTTACACAGTACCCAGGCTTAGGCTATCAAAAAGATGAAATGATAACTACCATTAGTCGTCCGCAACCAGGACAAACAACTCCTACTACTACAACTATCTCAGCTAATCCAGTTATTACAGGTACTGTAATGAGTTCAGACCCTAAAGGTTTTTATAATTATATGCCTCCTAAACCAGGAAGCAATGCCCCACATATTACTCTTACCAAATATGTATATGTAGTAAAAACAGTAAAAGGGCAGTATGTAAAATTGCAAATTACTGAGTATACTAACGCTAAGGGTTATAAAGGTTATCTTACTTTTAAATATGATACTCTTACCTCACAAGCTCCAGTAGAAAAAGTAAACCTTACTTTTACCAAAGCAGTTGGAGAAGTACAATTAGATGCTACTGGCGATTGGCAATACTTTTCATTGGCAACAGGAGCTGTAGTAAGCGTTACCACTCCAGAAACTGATACTACTTGGGATATAGCTTTCAAAGGTTATTATGTAAAGCTCAATGGTGGTGTGAATGGCAAAGGAAAAGGAGAAGCTCTTAAAACAGAATCAAAAGATTTTGATGCTGTAAAAGAAACTGTAGTAGTAGGTTTTGAAAAAGACAAAGAAGTAACTTTTACTGGTAGAAACAGTTCTACTAAAGTAAACGTTTCACCAGTACTTACAGGAGGCTTTGGTTCTACAACAGGTACTATAAACATCAGTCCTAGCAATATAAACAAATGGGGAGATGTTTACGCTCCTAATGAATGGGTATACATTATCAAAACAGCTGATGGTAAATACGCTAAAGTGCAAGTAACTGATTTTTATAAGGAAGTAAACAGCAAAAAAGCAGCTAATTATCCTAAACTTAAATATCAATTGAGTGATACTCAAAGTAAATAATAAAGATTATGAAAGTTAGATTATTACTATCAGTTTTAGCTATAGCCCTTACTTTTGCTTCTTGCAGTAAGGACAATGATAGCAAAGAAGAGAAAAAAATCTCAAAAGGAACACAAGTGAAGAACTTGTACACTTTCAACAAAGATAATTGGGTATACTTTTCTTTTAAAAAAGGAGTCATAACTATTCAAGATCCTGAAAATAGCTTAGATTGGGATATAGCTTTTTTTGCTCATTATCTCAAAACTAATGGTGGTGTATCAGGTAAAGGAGAAGGAGGCGCTTTAAAAACTGACTCTAACAACTTTGACACTGTTACTTCTGCTCCTACTGAAGGTTATACACAAGATGTAAAAGGTACAATGTCTTATGGATCTTATCCTAATCTAACAAAAAAAGAAGGTACTTTTTCCCCAATTGTATCTGGAGATTTTGAAACAAAGACAGGTTACGTTTCTCTTTCACCTAACAATATAGGAAAATGGCCAAGTGTGTATGCTCCTACAAAGTATGTTTACATAATTAAAACTGCAAAAGGAGAATATGCTAAATTTCAAGTTACCGATTTTTATAACGATGGAGCTAAACCTAACTACGTTACTTTTAGCTATCTAATTAGCAAAGATGGTAAGTTTTAAGCCTAAACAATAATCACACTGAGGCTGTCTTAATATAGGCAGCCTCTTTCGTCTAAATTAAATTATCAATATGCGAAAGATTTTTATCACTGCTTTTATTTCATTATTCTACTCGCTATCTACTCTTGCTCAAAACGACAAGAAGGAAGATGAACCTATAAAACTCAATGAAATAATTGTAACGGCTACACGCGTTCAAAAGAACTTAAAAAACGTACCTATCACTGTGCAAGTAGTTACCGCTGAAGATATTCGTAAATCGCAAGCTACCGACTTTCAATCGTTTTTAGAAACGGAATTTGCAGGTATCAACTTTACTTACGATGGAGGTATGCCCAATATTAATATGATGGGATTTGGAGGTAAATATGTGCTCTTTTTAATGGACGGCGAGCGTATGGCAGGAGAAACTTTTGACAATATTGACTATAATCGTATTGACTTGGATAATATTGAGCGTATTGAAATCATCAAAGGGGCTTCTTCTTCTCTTTATGGCTCGAATGCGCTAGGAGGGGTGATTAATATTATTACCAAAAATGCTAAGAAACCTTTTGAAGGTAGCGCGAGTTATCAGTACGAGAGCATCAAAAGTCATAAAGCGAATGTAGGCGTGGGGAGCAAGCAAAAATGGGGTAGTATCCGCCTGACATCTTTTTACAATTTCCGCGAACCTTATGTTTTGGAAGACAGCGAACCATTAACTGTTTATAAGAATGGTACAGCTGTTACCTCTGAAAAAGGAGAACTCAATATTGCGGGGTTTACTACTTATGGAGTTACCCCTAAACTTACTTTCAACTTATCACCTAAAATAGACCTTGCCCTTACGCCTAACTACTACTTCAGCGAGCGCAATCAAGGGACAGAATCTTCAAGAAAACTACGTGATAGATACTATAACTACACTTTATCGGCTAAATCTAACATTGCACTCACTGAGAGCAAAAAATTAAGCCTATCGGGAGCTTTTGACCGTTACGACAAGTTTAACTACTTCCCGTTATTAAAAGAAAAAGAAAAGAACTATGAAAACACCATATGGCGTGCAGGAATGCAATACAACCAATCGCTATGGGAAAAACATTCGTTAGTAGCAGGAGCAGAAATATTTTCAGATGAACTGCTCAGTTTCCGTTTTGATAATACAGGTACTGAAGCCAAAGAAAATGCACAAAACTACACTGCTTTCACCCAACAAGAATGGACACTTTCTTCTGCTTTCACCTTGGTAACTGGGGTACGTATAGATTATCATTCACTTTTTAAAGAACACTTTACCTATCGTTTGTCAGGAATGTTTAAGGTAGAGCAGTTTACTTTTAGAGGAGGTTTTTCCACAGGTTTCCGGTCGCCTACCTTGAAAGAACTCTACACTAATTGGTTTCACCCTTGGGGGGGAGGCTTCCAAATAATGGGTAACAAAGACCTTAAACCCGAAACCAGTAATAACCTTAACCTTTCAGTAGATTTCGACAGCAAGAAGGTGAATATTACCGCGATGACGCAACTCTCGTCGGTAAGAGATAAAATAGCCTTCCGCTGGACGGCTGCCAGTGATACTATTCGTTATGTAAATTTTAATGGCAATACTGAGATTGTAAGCTCTGAGATATCGGCGACTTATCACCCTACAAAAGCTTTCCGCTTTAAAGGTTCGTATGCTTACTACTACATTAGCAATAGCACGGGAGAAAACCGCCCTCATACCTTCACAGTAAAAGCTGAATACATTCCTAAGCGTGATGCCCTCTATATTCCTAACGTTGTGTTGAGTGGCAAATACGTAAGTGCTACCCGCATTCACGATACCGATAGTAATAACAATGAGCTCTATACCTATTATGAACCTTATAGTATATGGCATTTGCAACTATTCTCTAAACTTCCCTACCACCTCACTTTCACAGCAGGTATTGACAATCTTTTCGATTATGTAACTAAAACCACGAGTTTCTACTCCAGCATTTCTCCGGGGAGAACTTATCTGATAGGATTGAAGTGGACCTATTGATTTTCAAAAATAAGTTGGGTTAGAGGTAAGAATTCGTACAAATTTTCATTCTGCTTTATTTTTCCACTCAAAATAACTCTATCTTTTTTCGAAATATATCAGAAGAATTCGGAAGGAGAAAATTAGATGAAGAGTATAAGATAAGAGGTAAAGTGGGTATGGTTAGCTTATAGGAAGCTTATAGGAAGCTTATACG
>NZ_KB291205.1:25691-34938 GCF_000318255.2 Capnocytophaga sp. oral taxon 380 str. F0488 | reverse complement strand
ATATAAGTAGTTGATTCATACTATAATACAACAATGCCAAAAATGTTAAAAACAGGGTTACGAGGCGAAAGTAAGAGAAAGATAAATTCCTTTTAACACACACTTACTCGGTAGTTATTGAGAAACTCTCCTAAAGAGAGGGGGCGTAGCGATACAAAGGTAAAGGCAAAAATAAGGTAAAAGTGGAGGAGATTAGTAAATTTTACAAATTTGTTAGTTCATAATTATTTTATACCTTTGCACCAAAACTAAAAATAAAATGATGTCAGAAGCTTCTTTTTCAGGATTTATACAGACTATCCTTATTATTATATTAGTGTTTTGGGGACTGAGAATCCTCCTGAGAATATTGGCTCCTTATATGATGCGTTTTTTCATAAACAAGGTAAGTGAAAAAATGCAAAAAGAATTCGAGCGTACCCAAAATCAGTACCAACAAAATGCTTATGGGCGAAATCGCTCAGAAGAGAAGGAAGGTAAACAAACTATTATAAATAAGAATTCTCATTCTAAAAACCCTGAAGCTACCAAGCAAGTGGGTGAGTATATAGATTACGAGGAAGTTTGATTTAAGTAAGAGATAAAAGGTAAAAAATAACTAAATGAAAAAAATAGTCCCTCACGTTGTAGTAATAGCGCTATTTGCTGTAATAGCGCTTGCTTTCTTTTATCCTGTATTACAGGGAAAAGGTATCTTCCAAAGCGATATTGTTCAGTATACTGGTATGGCGAAGGAGCGCAATGATTACCGTCAAACAGAAAACAAAGAGACATATTGGACAAACAGCGCTTTTGGTGGTATGCCTACCTATCAGTTAGGGGCACAATATCCTAATGATTTTGTAAAGCAGCTAGACAGAACGTTGCGCTTTTTACCTCGTCCTGCCGATTATCTCTTCTTGTACTTTATAGGCTTTTACGTCCTACTTTTGGTGTTAAAAGTGGATTACAAGAATGCTTTCTTGGGGGCTATTGCCTTTGGTCTTTCTACTTACTTGATTATTATTTTAGGAGCAGGGCATAATGCCAAAGCACACGCCATTGCTTATTTTGCTCCTTTATTAGCGGGTATCTTATTGGTATTTCAGCGGAAATACCTTTGGGGGGGATTACTCACAGCAGTAGCGCTGGCGTTAGAAATCTGCGCTAATCACTTCCAGATGACGTATTACCTGCTTTTATTGGTATTGCTCTTAGGTGTAGGCTTCCTTTATAAAGCTATCAAAGAGAAACAACTCAAAGATTTTGGAAAAGCTATGGCGGTACTACTTGGGGCTGTAGTGGTGAGTGTACTGGCAAATGCTACTTTACTGCTCACGACTCGCGAATACGCCGATTGGAGCACCCGTAGTAAATCGACACTTACTATTACTCCTGATGGAACTCCGAAAGAGCAGAACAGCGGTCTATCAAAAGAATATATCACCGAATACAGTTATGGCATCAGTGAATCACTAAACCTTATCGTGCCTCGTCTTTTTGGAGGTTCTAACCACGAAAACTTAGGAGAAAACTCTAAGACGTATCAGTATTTGGTACAATTGGGGGTACCCCCTATGCAGGCATTACAAGAAACACAACGTTTACCCACTTACTGGGGCGACCAACCTATTGTGGCTGCCCCTGCCTATATAGGAGCTGTGGTGTTCTTCCTATTTGTCTTGGCTCTTTTTGTAGTAAAAGGTAGAATTAAATGGTGGCTCTTAACGGGCTCAGTAATGGCACTCGTACTTTCGTGGGGCAAGAACTTCGGACTGCTCACTGATTTTATGATAGACTACTTTCCGTTATACAATAAGTTTAGAGCGGTATCGTCTATACAAGTAATTTTAGAACTCTGCGTGCCTATATTGGCGATAGTAGGATTACAACAGTTCTTAAAAACACCTGAAGAGGAGCGCAAAAAATACTTACTTTACAGTCTTTATATTTGTTTGGGGGTAATGTTATTGCTTTTCTTAGGAAAAGGATTCTTTGATTTCCAAAGCGCAAACGATGTGTATTACGGCAACAGAGAGATTGTGCAAATGATAGTGGAAGACCGCAAAAGTATTTACACTGCTGATTTGCTGAGAAGCACCGTACTTATACTGCTCACGGCTTTAGCTTTGGTACTTTATCAGTACAACAAAATTCCTCTTAGGGGAATGCAAATAGCACTCTTAGCATTGCTTTTCTTTGATTTGGGAGGAGTAGCCAAACGCTATGTAAACAAAGACAATTTTGTAGATAAATACCTAATAGAAAATCCTTTTGAGGCAACTCCTGCTGATATGGCGATTCTTCAAGACAAGAGCTATTATCGCGTATACGAACCTCAAGTGGGTATCAATGGTGCACGTACTTCGTTTTTTCACCATTCGATTGGAGGCTATCACGCAGCGAAACCTAAGCGCTTGCAGGAACTCTTCGATTACCAAATAGCCAAAGGAAATATGGAAGTGCTCAATATGCTGAATGTGAAATATATACTTTTGCGCAACCAAGAGGGAGAAATACAACCAATGCACAACGAAGATGCCTTAGGTAATGCGTGGTTTATAAAGCAACTTAGCTTAAAAAACAGTGATGATGAGGTGATGAAAGCTTTAAAAGAGTTTCACCCTTCCAAAGAGGCTTTAGCAACGCTCAAAGATTTGAAAACAAACCTTCCATCACAATACACTGTGGATAGCACGGCTACGATTGCACTAAAACATATGCGCCCTGATGAATTAACTTACGAAAGTAACAATTCTCACGAAGGTTTTGCGGTTTTCTCGGAGATGTACTACCCTCACGGCTGGAAAGCGACTATCGATGGCAAAGAGGCGCCTATCTACCGTGTAGATTACACTTTACGAGGAATGTCTGTACCCGCAGGAAAACACGAGATACGCTTTGCTTTTGACCCCGAAGTAGTAAAAACAGGTAGTAGATTAAGTCTTGTAGGGTGTATTTTATTGCTTTTATGGCTTGCAGGAGGTATTTTTGTACAATTTAAAAAATGAAAACACTTTTTACTACTATTGGACTACTGCTAATCAGTATTATTCACGCTCAAGATTTTATAGGCAAAGAATGGCGCATTGATAATTTTTTAGGGGAGTTCCCTGACGTGACCGATGTCTATTTCCTAAAAACACCCGAGAGTAAATATACTTTTGGCGACCGTATTCTCTTCAATTCAGATGGTACTTTCTCCTCTTGGTTAGTAGCCGAATGTGGTAATACCTGCTCTTCTCCTACTATAGGAACTTATCAAGCAGTAGGCAAGTATTTATCTATTCAGGTAGAGAAAATGGAAAAACGAGGGGTGGAATGTGATAGTATTCCTATAGAGCTCAATCTTAATCTCGGTAGTTATTATCTCCACAAAATCTCCAACGATGAATACTACCTCATTAAAAGTACTGGTAATTTTGCTACCGACAAACAGAAACTAAATGACGTAGCCACTTTACTGCGCTTTATTAAAATTTATGATATACGAGGGAAATCACCTAATCCTTCTTTCCAACTGAAAAGTGATATTCCTAAAGACGAGCGCATTGGCAAATTCGTACGCAAACTCTTCCATCTCACTACTTATGAAATCCTCAAAGGCTTCCCTGACAACCATAGTACTCATTACCTTGTAAAAGACCTTAAAACTAACACCTATTACTACCTACGAGAGGAATATTTTAGCAATAAAGTTACTGTTTACTACTTTACTGAAAAAGACTTAAAACAACGTGCTAAAAAATTGAAAAAACAACGGTAAATAAGGAAGAAGAAAAGACAAAAGAGGTACCTAACAGAAGAAGCGAGAACCAAAGTAAAACCTAAAAAATAAATAGTTCTCAAAACTACTTTATATAAGAAAACAAAAAGGAGCTACAATAATGTAGCTCCTTTTATTGTACCTGAGGAGGGAATCGAACCCTCACTCCGAAGAACACGAGTTTGAGTCGTGCGCGTCTACCAATTCCGCCACTCAGGCTCCTTTTTAATTCGGTTGCAAAAGTACGTAAGTTTTTTAAATATACAAAAAAAACGAGTACTTTTTTACAAAATAATTTATAACAACCTATACTTCAATAGTCACTGCTTTGTTTTTTACAAGGCTACCTTCCTCAAAAATGAAGTCTACTCTTCCCAAATTAATACCATAACAACCTACTTGATTTACCAAAGTAGTATTTCCTCTTTTATTTGTAACCAAAGTAGGACGAGGTAAAAAAGTATGTGTATGACCTCCTATAATTAAATCGATATAAGAGGTTTGAGCAGCTACTTTTAAATCGGAGACCTTAGGGCTATTTTTGTAATCATATCCTAAGTGAGACAGACAGAGAATTAAGTCACAATGTTCTTCATTATAAAGTTTGAGTTCCATATCTTGTGCTATCTCTATAGGGTTCAGATAAACTGTTTCGCCGTATTGTTTTTTATTTACCAAACCTTCCAATTCAACGCCCAGACCAAAAACTCCTATTTTAATACCATCTACCATATAAATTTTATAGGGGTTTGTATACCCATTGAGGAGCGTTTTACTTACATCGTAATTAGAAATGATAAAATCAAACTTGGCGTGAGGAAGCTGTGCAAAGAGCCCCTCTACCCCATTGTCAAAATCGTGATTCCCTAAGGTAGCAGCATCGTATTTAAGCATTGACATTAGCTTAAACTCTAACTCACCTCCATAGAAATTAAAATAAGGGGTGCCTTGAAAAATATCTCCTGCATCGAAAAGCAAGGTATGAGGATTTTCTTTACGTACTTGGTCGATGAGATATGCCCTGCGCGCTATTCCTCCTTTATTAGGGTTATGAGGGTCAGTAATAGGGAAAGGGTCGATGTGACTGTGTACGTCGTTTGTATGCAAAATAGTAATTTGTTTTGCATTGCTTGGCTTCATTGATAGCGATAGACCTCCTACCCCCATTAGCAAAGATGAAGCTCCTATGTTTTTAATAAAAGTACGTCTTTTCATAATCGTATTATAATTTATATTCAAATCGGTTATCTTTTTTAGCGTCTAATACGTCTATTTTTTTGAAATAGTCAATCAGTACATTGCGAAGTTTATAATCTGTTTCATCTACTTTTAAAGAATTTTCGAAGAAGTACATCGCATCTCCCCCATTCATTAAATAATCGGAAGTAGCAACTATATAAGTAGCTTTAGAATCGAAAGGTTTCCCATTGATATTGAAATGAACCACCTTACCATCTTTGGTGATTTGCAAATCTATTTGCTTTGACAGAGGGTGAGGTTTTCGCTCTTTAATCAGATAGTTAAGAAGCTCTTGTACTTTCTCTCCTGACATTGTAAGTACTACTACTTTATTCTCAAAAGGCATTATATCATAAACTGAACCTACTGTAACGTCACCTTTAGGCAAATCGGAACGAATACCTCCCCAGTTGAGCATTACAAAGTCGATATCCTTACCTGTACGTTTTTTGTAAAGAGGATTTACAATTTCGAAGGTAGCATCAGCCATAAAATTACCAATAGCGGTATTTAATGCTTTTTCTTTTCTATCTTTCACCAAATCGGCTGGGTTTTGAGCTAAGACGGTAGACATCTCAGAGGATATGTGTTCGCGATATGGTGTGATAAAGTTTTCTATTTCAGCTTTTTGTGAAATAGTATCGGTAATAGGAATGTTTATAGCTTTTACTCTTGTAAGCTGCGTTTTAGACGAAGAACAAGAGGCTAAAAATCCTATTGTTACAAGCAATACAAAAAAATAATGCTTCATTACATCAAACTTTTTCATAAATATATTTCTATTTTAAAAATTATTTTTACCTTTGCAATCACACGCAAAATTACAATATATTTTGGACATCGTAAAAAATTATAACATAAAAAATAAAATTCGGAAGAATTTTAAAGCCTTAGAAAGTTATAACAAAAGGTTAGACAACAACTTAGCAAAAGTTGGTTGTATTGTGGATATGGATGTAGTGAAGAATGTAGACCCCTTATTGGAGCTTATAAAATACTATTCCATTCGCCCTGAGAACTATATTGTCTTAGGATATAAGCGTGAATCAGAAGAAACTCACGCTAATGGAACTCCTTTTCTGATTGATAAGGAAATTAATTGGCAAGGAAAGATTAGGAATTACCACGCCGATAGATTAGCTGAACAAGAATATGACTTGCTCATTAATTATTTTAGCGAGCCTAAATTGCCATTGTTGCTATTATCTTCGTCTATCAAGGCTAAATTAAGAGCTGGTTTTGAAGGAATAGGGCTACAGTACAACGATATTGTGATAGCTTGTTCTCCTGCTGATGAAAAGGTTTTTGCTAATGAATTAAAAAAAATATTAGAAACCATTATTCGCAAATAAAAAAATTATGACAAAACAACTAAGAGGAACTGGTGTGGCTCTTATCACACCTTTCACAGCTGAGAAGCGGGTGGATACTAAGGCTCTTACCCGTATAGTAGAATATGTAACTGATGGTGGAGTAGATTTCATTGTAGTTTTGGGAACTACCAGCGAAGCTCCTACTCTCAGTAAGGAAGAAAAGGCTCTTGTACGAGAGACTATTATCAAGGCTAATAAAAAGCATTTACCCTTAGTATTAGGTATTGGGGGCAATAATACCCAAAGTGTTATTGAGGAAATCAAGAGTACGGATTTAACCCCTTTTGATGCGATTCTATCTGTAACGCCTTATTACAATAAACCTTCGCAAAATGGTTTATATGCACACTTTGCAGCAATAGCCAAAGAGAGTCCTTTACCTATTATTTTATATAATGTACCTGGGCGCACAGGGGTATGTATGACCGCTGAAACCATATTGCGATTGGCTAATGACTTTAAGAATATTATAGCTGTAAAAGAAGCTTCGGGTAATTTAGTGTTAGATATGAATATCTTAAAAGATATGCCTAAACATTTCACTTTCTTATCAGGAGATGATACTACGACCCTTCCTTCAGTATATATGGGTGGTAGTGGAGCAATTTCGGTGATTGGGATTGCTTTCCCTAAGGAATTTTCTGAGATGGTACGGTTAGGGTTAAATGGTAATACTTCTAAAGCCAATGCTTTGCAATACGAATTGTTACCTATGATGGGTTTAGCTTTTAAAGAAGGGAACCCCACAGGAATTAAAGCTATTTTAGCTGCTCAAGGCTTATGTGAGCCCTATGTGCGTTTGCCTTTGGTAGAGGCTTCGGATAGTTTAAAAGAAGAAATAAGAAAAGCTTTAAAATAAAGGGCATTAAAATAAGTGACAAATAAAAAAAGCGGTTTGAAAGTTAACTTTCAAACCGCTTTATGTCTTTCAACTGTTCGTTATCAAGATCGTAGATATCATTCTTTATAGTTGCTTCGCCTTTCTTATCTACCGATATGGTGTAGTACAGAATATTAATCATATATTTTGTATTGAGTTTTACACGATACTGATTGCGCTTATTATTGTTCATAAAGTCTTTAACCTTCTCTTCTGTCCAAGACTTTCCATCTCCTTCATTCTTCAGTAGATAATAGGCTAATTGCGAAGGATTTTGCACGCGTACACAGCCGTGACTAAGTGCACGTTGCTCACGTTCGAACAAATACTTCGATGGTGTATCGTGCAAATATATACTCATATTATTATTGAGCAGGAACTTCACTAAGCCCAATGAGTTGCGCTCGGAGGGAGCTTCTACAAAATAAAAAGCACGTTTATGCACTAATGGATTCGTCCAATCTACCTCTAAGGGGTCTATCACCTTGCCATTTTCATACATAGTATAACCTCTATTTTTGTATCTTTCGGGGTCTTCTTGCAATAGCATTTGAGGAATCATTTCCTTTCTGATAATACTTTGAGGCACAGACCACGTAGGGCGAAATTCTATTGAACGAATAGAATCGGTGAAAATGGGAGTTGAGCTTTGAGCTCGCCCCACCACTACTTTGGTTTGATATATTAATGAGTCCTTATGATATAAAAAAAGTTTATAATCAGGGATATTCACAATTATATAATCATCACCTAAATCATTATTGAAAACACGCATACGCTCCATATTGAGCCTAAGTAAATCGCGCTGGCGTGCTTTATTCATATTCAGACGATTGAGTGTTTGGATACCTAAGGAACCATCAGGAGTAAGCCCTTTACTGCGCTGAAATCTTTTCAATGCCCATATAAGGGTACTATCTACTTCCTGAGGGTCGATTTTGGGAACTGATCCAAAGCCTTTTTTAGCTAAGGCATTGCGCAAGCTCTCGACCTCAGGATCGGTATACCCGTAAACAAAGTTTTTAGGGTCTGAAAATTTAATGACACGAATAGTGTCAAGAGGCTGACTTTTGAGTTGTATATACTTATATTTCATTCGTCTATACTGTTCTCCTTTGGGATAAAGACTTGCTAATTTTGCTTCTAAATCATCGTTATCTCCCAAATGTAAGAGCATATCAATATTCCGATATTTATATTTTGGCTTTATCCACGTATGTTTTCCATAGGCTCTTTTAGAAAAGCGACCAGAGGTAAGGTGCTTGGCGAAAAGCAAAAAAGAGGCGGTAATTTGTTTATCTAAATAAGCCTTATAATCATTAGGGAGTTTGTATTTATAGGCACTATCTACCACTTTTTTCAAAGCAGAACGCCTATAAGTTTCGGGGTTTAGACCATCTTCTTCAATACATTTTAAAGCTTCTATATACTGCGAAAAGATGCGAGAAGGGATATCTTCGAAGAGCCAACGAGTTTTTCCTCCATTTTCTGTATAATAACTATGGGTTTCGGACTGTATTCCTTTTTTATAAGTAGCATCAAGAACTGTAAGATTTTCAAATGAAGTTACAGAGGTATCTACTGCAATAGTAAGAGCCTCAGTATAAACCTCTTTACCAGCCTCATTTAATGAAGAATTGGGGTGAGAAGTAGTGGGAGTAGTTTTTCTACAGCTTTGTAAGATGATAAAAATAGCTATTAAAACTGCAATTTTTATCTTTAAATCAATATGAATCATATTAAAAACATATTTTGGGTGCAAAGATAAGGATAATTAGGGAATTAGCAAATTTGGAAATTAGGAAATTAGGGAATTAGCAAATGTGAAAATTAGCAGATTAGCAAATTTGGAAATTAGGAAATGATGGGGAGAGATTAAAATAGTTATTTGATTGGTCGGAGGGTGTGGTACTTTCGGAAGGAAACGAAAAATATCAGAAGTACACTGAGAGTAATTTTGAAGAGAAAAGGCTATTAGGAGGGTATGCTTAGCTTATAGGAAGCTTATAG
>NZ_KB291205.1:258-25671 GCF_000318255.2 Capnocytophaga sp. oral taxon 380 str. F0488 | reverse complement strand
ACGATTGGTATAGAAAGGGTATATAAGTGATTGATTAATAATATGATACACCAACGCAAAAAATGTTAAAAATGAGGTTACGAGGCGAAAGAAAAGGTAAGGTGAGATATTGAAGAAATATGGAGGAACTCTAAAAAACTCGGAGGCAAAATATGCTTAGCTTATAGGAATCTTATACGGAATCTTGTACGATTATTATAGAACAGCCTTTTAAACTTCTATAAAATAAGGAGTTATATTATAGAAAAACAGCTTATTAACCGTATCAATACACTTTTTTAGCTGTTTAGTTTTTAGTTTCCACTTTTTTTCAGTACCTTTGCACAACTTTTTAAAATAGACAAAAATGTTTGATAATTTAAGTGATAAATTAGAGAAAGCCCTACATAACTTAAAGGGACACGGTAAGATTACCGAAATAAACGTAGCTGAAACACTGAAAGAAGTGCGTCGCGCTTTGCTTGATGCCGACGTGAATTATAAGATAGCCAAAGATTTTACCAATAACGTAAAAGAAAAAGCCTTAGGACAACAAGTGCTCACTACCCTACAACCAGGGCAGTTAATGGTGAAGATTGTAAAAGATGAGCTCACCCAGCTGATGGGAGGTGATGCTGCTGGAGTGAACCTATCGGGGAATCCTACTGTTATATTGATGTCGGGCTTACAAGGTTCTGGTAAGACTACTTTCTCAGGGAAATTGGCTAACTACCTCAAAAATAAAAGAAATAAAAAACCATTGCTCGTAGCGTGCGACGTGTATCGTCCTGCTGCGATAGACCAATTACATATTGTAGGAGAACAGGTGGGGGTACCTGTTTTTTCGGATAAAGGGAACAATAACCCTGTGGATATTGCCAAAAAAGGGGTACAATACGCCAAAGAAAACCACTTGAACGTGGTGATTGTGGATACCGCAGGTCGGTTGGCAGTAGACGAGCAAATGATGACCGAAATATCGAATATCCACAAAGCACTGAACCCACAAGAAACCCTTTTTGTAGTAGATGCGATGACGGGGCAAGATGCTGTAAACACGGCTAAAGCTTTCAACGATGTGCTGAACTTCGATGGGGTTATCCTTACCAAACTCGATGGAGACACCCGTGGTGGGGCGGCTATCACTATTAAATCGGTAGTGAATAAACCTATCAAATTCGTAGGTAC
The DNA here is from genome assembly GCF_000318255.2 of Capnocytophaga sp. oral taxon 380 str. F0488. NCBI lineage: Bacteria > Pseudomonadati > Bacteroidota > Flavobacteriia > Flavobacteriales > Flavobacteriaceae > Capnocytophaga > Capnocytophaga sp. oral taxon 380. Next base: position 24,504 of record NZ_KB291205.1, on the reverse strand, counting down.
CGGCGAGAAAATGGACGCTATTGATGTGTTCTATCCTGACCGTATGGCTGACCGTATCCTGGGTATGGGCGACGTGGTATCATTAGTAGAACGCGCTCAAGAGCAGTTTGACGAAGAACAAGCGCGTAAATTGCAAAAGAAAATTGCAAAAAACCAATTTGGGTTTGACGACTTTCTTGAACAAATACAGCAAATTAAGCGTATGGGTAGTATGAAAGACCTCCTTGGTATGCTCCCCGGCGTAGGGAAAGCAGTGAAAGACCTCGATATCAAAGACGACGCTTTCAAGCATATCGAAGCAATTATCCATTCGATGACTCCAAAAGAGCGCAATACGCCTGCTATCATAGATTTAAACCGCAAAAAACGAATTGCCAAGGGTAGCGGTCGCGATATTCAAGAGGTAAACCAACTAATGAAACAGTTCGAGCAAATGAGCAAGATGATGAAAATGATGCAAGGTGGCGGTGGCAGAAAGATGATGCAGATGATGCAGGGAATGAGAGGTTAGATAAAAGGTAAAAGGCAAAAAATACAAATATGTTACAAGAATTCATTGAAACTGTAGTAAAGAACAAAGAAGTGTTTTACCTAGAAGTAGACGAATCGTTTGCTATGTGTGGTTCGCAAGCCTTCTACATTGAGGAAACCAAAGAAGCTATTCCTGTAGCCCTCTTTTGGGAAGACGAAAAGAAAGCAGTAGCTTGTAAAGCCGACGAATGGGCTAAAGGAATTGTAAAATCGGCTACCTTAGAAGAGTTTATTGAGATATGCTTTGGAATGCAAGTAGAAACAATGGCAGTGGGTATTGGGTTCAACGCTGATTTATCAGGAGGAGAAGAACTCGTGCCTGTTGAATTGATAAAAGCATTGATAAAAGAAATTGACAGAACAAAAACTGCGGTTACTTTTAGTGACTCGTTCGAATCATTAGCCCAAGTAAAACAACTTTTGAACCAAATAGAGCTTGACATCACCGATGAAGAAGCCCTTTAACCACTAAAAACACAATCAGTAATGACTATCTTAGACGGAAAAAAGACTTCAGAAGCCCTCAAACAAGAAATTGCTGAGGAAGTAAAGCAACTAAAAGCTGAGGGAAAGAAAGTACCACATTTGGCTGCCGTATTGGTAGGCGACGATGGGGCAAGTCTTACCTACGTGGGGAGTAAGGTGAAAGCTTGCGAACAAGTAGGCTTTGAGTCTACTTTAGTAAAACTTCCTGCTAACATCAGTGAAGAGGCGTTACTGCGAGAAATTGAAAAGTTAAACGCTAATTCTGAAATTGACGGCTATATAGTACAATTACCACTACCTAAACACATCGACGAGCAGAAAATACTTTTAGCCATAGACCCTACAAAAGATGTAGACGGCTTTCACCCTGCTAACTTCGGTAGAATGGCACTGGATATGGAGGCTTTTATTCCTGCTACACCTTTCGGTATTATGGAGTTGCTGAAACGCTACGAAGTGCCTACCAAAGGCAAACACGTGGTAGTAGTAGGACGCTCACACATCGTAGGTCGCCCCATCAGCATATTGCTCAGCCAAAAAGGAACACAAGGCAACGCTACCGTCACACTTACTCACAGTCATACCCCTAACCTCGCTGAGCTTACGCGTCAGGCAGATATTGTGGTAATGGCATTAGGTATTCCAGAATTTCTAAAAGGCGATATGGTAAAAGAAGGCGTAACCGTAATAGACGTAGGAATTACACGCCTAAAAGACGATAGCACCCATAAAGGTTATCGCATTGTAGGCGATGTAGCTTTCGATGAAGTAAAAGAAAAAGCGAGTTACATTACTCCTGTACCAGGGGGCGTAGGTCCTATGACCATAGCAATGCTCTTGAAAAATACGTTATTAGCTTATAAATGGTATCGATGAAAATAAAAGAATCTAAATATTATCACCCTGTAAACCTCTTGCAGATAGACTCCGATAACCACGTAGAGGTGTACGATAAATACAAACTTCTGACTTTCAGCAACCCGTACCGTTGTTTGTTAGACGACTTGATGGCAAGAATTTATATAGGAGGAGAGGATTTGGTTATCCAACGAGACAAACTGAAACACTTTGTGAAATGTACTGACTATTACACCATAGAATACGCCTCCAAACAAAATGAGCTATACGAATCGGAAGAGTGCTATTTTCACCCAGAGCTCGAAATCTTTTTGGTAATAGACAAAAATCTCTCCAACGAGTACGATAACCAGATTTTTGAAGACGGATTGTACAAAGTAAATTCAGTATACTACCAAAACGACAATCCAAAGGCTAAGGAACACCTCAACACCTTGTTTTCAGAATATATAGAAAAGTATATCTCTAAAGAATCTAAGGTTTCTATACTACTAAAAACGCAAATAGGATTAGAAATCAAAACCCATAGCATCAAGCCTTACCGTATAGATTTTGAAACGATGTACAACAATGATTTCTTCGAAGTACATACTCGAGTGAAAAATGCGCTAACGAATGATAACAAGGGCGTGGTACTATTTCACGGGATTGCTGGTTCGGGGAAGACAAACTACATCAAATGGCTTACGAGTCAAATTCCGAATAAAAAATTTATCTTTGTACCTACTACAATGATAGGGTCGCTCACCGACCCTGCTTTTATTAGTCTGCTCATAGGCAATAAGAACTCTGTATTGGTACTCGAAGATTGTGAGAACTATATAGCTGAACGCACCTCCTTCAACAGTAATACCGATGTAGTATCGTCTATCCTCAATATAGCTGACGGTATGCTTTCTGATGTATTAGAATGCCAGCTGATATGCACGTTTAACTCCGATATTTCTAAGATAGACTCGGCATTATTGCGCAAAGGCAGATTGATAGCCGAGTATAAGTTTAAAGAGCTAACTGTTGAGAAGTGCAATAAGTATTTGCAATCTACCGATAGAGATTTTAGAGTAGATAAGCCTTACTCATTAGCAGAACTGACCAATATAGACATAAAGGAACTCAAAGAACAAGACAAGCAAACTAAAATAGGTTTCAAATAAATGATACGTGTATTTCTGACTTTTCTCTTCTTCTCGATTACTTTTGCCCAAGAAACAGGTAATCGAATGTCATTGCTTTTTATGGGGGATATAATGGGGCACGTGCCACAAATAGAAGGAGCTTACGATATTGAAACGAAGCAATACAATTATATGCCTGTATTTGACAAAATCAAGCATAAGTTTGCGCAAGTAGATTTTGCTATTGCTAATTTGGAAGTAACTTTGGCAGGAGAACCTTATACAGGTTACCCTCAGTTTTCGTCGCCCGATGCTTTAGCAGTTGCTTGTAGAGATAGCGGAATAGATGTATTGGTAACTGCCAATAATCACACTTGCGATAGAGGCAAAAAGGGAATTATTCGTACTTTAGACGTACTCGACTCTCTGAAAATAGCTCATACAGGAACCTTTCGCAACAAAGCAGACTTTGAGAAACATAATTTATTGGTGCTTTCCAAAAATGGGATTTCAGTGGGAATACTCAACTATACTTATGGTACTAATGGTTTACCCGTTCCTGAACCTACCATCGTAAATAAAATAAATCTCAACCTAATGAAGCAGGATATTGAGAAAGCTAAAAAAGTAAATCTCGATAAACTGATAGTAGTGATACACTGGGGGATAGAATACCAGCAAAAGCAAAACAAAAAACAGGAAGAAGTAGCACAATTTCTTTTTGACAACGGAGTAGACATTATTATAGGAAGTCACCCACACGTCTTACAACCTATGTATTACTATCCGCAAACGGGACTTCATAAGGAACAGATGGTAGTTTATTCACTGGGTAATTTTGTATCTAACCAACGCAAAAGCTCAACAGACGGAGGTGCGATGGTAGAGCTGACCCTCTTCAAAGATGCTTATGGCACTCGTATCCTTGATAAAGGATATTATTTAGTTTGGGTAAATCGGACTCCAAAAACTAATAAGAAATATCTTTTTGAAATATTACCTTGCAAAGAATACAAAACTACTCACTACAAAGACCTTACTGAGAGCGTTAAGGATAGTATGAGTATCTTCATAAACAACTCCCGAAAGTTATTCAAATCTAATATTTTAGTTAAAGAGAAACTATAGCTTATTACAACATTTCTTTTATGTATCAGCTTTAGAAAATAAATAAAGGCTTTCTAATGATTATTATTTAGATAGCCTTTTCTTCTATATTACTTTTATAGCTATTTAGCTTTTATCATACGATCATTCCCAAAAAGGTCTTGACGTAAAGTTATCTCAGTAAAATACTTCTGTTCTAATAATGTTTGCATTTCTTGCCCTAAATACTGATTAATTTCAAAGAAAAGACTCCCATTAGGGTTTAAACTCCGCTGGGCAAGAGTAGCTATTTTATCGTAAAATAATAACGGATTATTATTAGGAACAAAGAGTGCTAAATGAGGCTCATATTCTAAAACATTATGGCGTATCTCTTTTTTTTCTAACTCACGTACGTAGGGCGGATTAGAGATAATAATATCATATTTATTAGGAAGAGTTTCTATTCGCAAGATATCTTGTTGTAAAAAATGAGTAACTACACTGTTTAATTCAGCATTACGCTTAGCTACTTTCAAAGCTCCTTCCGAGACATCTATAGCTGTTACTACGGCATTAGGAAGAGCTTTAGCAAGTGAAATAGCAATACAGCCACTGCCTGTCCCTACATCTAATATTTTGATTTTCTCGCTTTTGTCAGGATATTCTTGAAGTACCCAATCCACTAGCTCTTCTGTTTCTGGTCGAGGTATCAATACATTTTCATTTACGAAAAAACGATTAGAGAAGAACTCAGTTTCACCCAAAATATACTGTATGGGTTTCGCTGTTTGTAATTCTCTAATCGCTTGCAAAATAGGTTGTGCTATATCTTCAGTAAGTAAAGTATCAGAATTTGCTAATATTGTAGCTTTACTGTACTTTCCATAATGCTCCAAAAGAATAAAGTAAAATGCATTTATTTCATTCTTAGGATAAAGTATTTCTAACTTATGATGTATATACTCTCTTAGCTCACTAAAAGTCATTAGTTCACACGAATTTGTTGTCCTACTTTTAGGTTACTACTAGTCACATCATCAAAATTATTAAGCTTCATCAATTGTTGTACAGGTACTTGTTGCTCCCGTGCTATTTTATAAAGAGTATCACCTGTTTGTACTTGATAATAGACTTCAGCAATAGCCTCTTTTTCAATAGTCGTGGTATCAATAGTATTAGTAGGTTTAACGATTGTTTTTGTTACAGTGGGTTTAGACACCGATTTAATAGCTGTAGCTGGTTTAGATACTTCTTTTTTAGGAGTTGAAACAGTTGCTACTTGGGTATTAGAAGAAGTTATATCTCCTCCCTTAGCTGCTATTACTTGATTGTCATACTGATGTAATTCAAACTTTTTGATAAGAGCTATCAATTTCTTTGCATAAGTAGGGTCAGTAGCATAGCCTGCTTTTCTGAGCCCGTGTGCCCAACCTTCATAATCTGTAGGACTAAGGTCAAACAGTACTTTATAACGATTGCGATTTACAAGAAATTGTGAATGGTCTTCAAACGATTCGTATGCATATCTATATTTGCGAAAACATTCGCTCTTCTCATCGTCGTCGTGGGTAATAGTCTTGCCGTCCCAAGCAGCGTGACATTTAATTCCAAAGTGGTTATTGCCATAACGTGCCAAGCGTCCTTGTCCCGATCCACTTTCTAAAATGCCTTGTGCCAAAGTAATACTCGCAGGAATATTGTAACGTTGCATCTCTACCATTGCAATATCCTTATAATCCTGAATATACTTTTGGGTAACGGCTGTCGTAACTTGTACCGCAGGAGTTATCTCGTGAAAGCTGTCTTCTGAGACATCTCTACGATTGTGTTTTGAATCAGCTAAAGCCTTATTTCTTTGGTCTATCTCCGAATGGGTAGGCTTTTTCATCTCCACTCTCGGAGTCGGCTTTTGTCCTCGATAGATTACCGAATGAGAATTTCTCCCTTTCCTGTAAGGCTGATCAGAGCACGATGATATTATAAAGAGAATTAGCAATAGCAAACTAAATCTTTTCATCATAATTCAATATACTTTTATGTTTTTTAATTCGTTCGTTGTTAAAACCTTTAATCCCTTGCAAACCACCAGTATGAATGGCTAATATACGGGTATTAGGTGCAAAATATCCCTGCTTTGTGAGGGCAAAGATAGCAAAAATCATCTTACCTACATATATCGGGTCTAATAAAATTTTCGTCTGACTGTTAAAATCATTTAAAAAATCTACTAATTCATCAGTTACTTTAGCATAACCACCAAAGTGATAATCGTGCACTAATTCCCAATTGTTTTTGGTTGTATATTGTTTGATTACCTCACTTAAAAACGCTCCTCTCAAAGCTGGAAAACCAATGACTTTCTGATGATTAGCACTTGCATTGATAAGCCCTGAAATCGTCCCTCCTGTTCCTACGGCACTGCATATCACATCAAAAGCATTGTCCTCAGGAGTAAGGATTTCTTCACACCCCTTCACTGCCAGCTCGTTAGTACCTCCTTCAGGGGCTATATAGATGTTTTGTCCATAGCGTTTCCTAAGATTTTCCAGGAACTCTGGCGTGTGTTTTCGTCGGTAAGCCTCTCTTGTAACAAAATAAAAATCCATACCACAAGATTTAGCAAACTTTAACGTAGGATTAACATCTATTTTAGAACCTAACTCATCGCCACGAATCACACCTATGGTTTTCAAACCTACTATTTGTCCCATAGCTGCTGTCGCAGCAATATGATTAGAATAAGCTCCTCCAAAAGTGAGAATCGTATCCTTGCCTTCCTGTTGGGCTTGTGCTATGTTGTACTTGAGCTTTCTGAGCTTATTCCCTGATACAAAAGGGTGGTTTTTGTCCTCTCGCTTTATTGTAAGAGTAATCCCATCAGGCAACGGGACATTCACAGGTTCGTTTTCTATATGTAAGTTATTGAATAATAAAGACTGCATAGTTATTCATATCTCAACGCTTCTACAGGATCTAATTTTGAGGCTTTTACTGCCGGATACAATCCTGATATTACCGCTACTACAAGAGCTATACATATAGCAATAATAATAACACCCCACGGAATGGTAAAATCAAACTTAACGGCTTTAGATATCAAATATCCCAAACTGATACCTAATACAATACCCGTAAGTGCTCCCAATTGAGCTATTATTAGGGTCTCGGTAAAGAACTGTAAGGTAATAGATTTGCGTTTAGCTCCCAACGCTTTGCGAATGCCTATCTCCTTAGTGCGCTCGGTTACCGAAACGAGCATAATGTTCAATAGGGCGATTGAAGACCCCAAGATGGTAATAAGCCCAATCACAAAACCAGCAACAGAAAGGGTACCCGTAATACTACCTATGCGTTGCAATAAGTCGTCACTGCGTTCTATCCCAAAATTATTTTCTTGTAAAGGTGCTAAGCCTCTCAGGTTACGCATCACTATGGTAGCATCATCTATAAGTCCGTCCAACTGGTCTTTGCTCTGAGCGCTTATTTTGAGTTGAAAATTAGGATTATCTATGGGGAAAATACTGCGTGCAATTCCTAAAGGAATCAACACTTGAAAGTTTTCGTAATTGCCAAAGGAGGAACTTTGTTCTTTAAGTATACCTATGACTTTGAACTTATAACCACGTACCGAAATACTCTTTCCTAATGGATTTACATCTTTGAGTAGTGTTTTCTTAAAATCCGGACCTATCACGCACACATAGCTATTGTTCTGTATATCAAAATCGCTAAAATTGCGTCCCTCTTCCACTTCTAACCCCGAATTGCCAATGTAGTATTCATCTACGCCTATCACTACGGCTAATGGGTCAGTTTTTTTGTTCTCGTACTTCACCTCAGCTGAGGAAGCAACATTCATAGAAATACTCGTTTTTGCAAACGGATTATCTAACTGTTGTTTAAAAGCTACTGCTTCTTGATAAGTAATTAAAGGGTGTGGCTTTTGGGTGGTACCACTCCCCTCAGCTCGCTGACTGTATTGATACCTTGTAATCGAAAAAGTATTAGCTCCCATACTCGAGAAATTGCCTTCAAGCGTATTGCGCAAAGCAGTAATCACACTCAGGATTCCTACCAATGCCGTAATGCCAATAGCGATGATGAGCACGGTGAGAATTGTGCGCAATAGTTGCCCTCTGATACTGTCAAGAGCTATTTTTATATTTTCACGAATTACAATCCACACGGTTTATAACAAATGCTTATGAGCGCGGTAAGATGAACGTACTAACGCTCCACTTTCTACGTGACGAAAACCTAATGATAAGCCTATTTCTTTGTACTTGGCAAACTGCTCAGGAGTAACAAAATTCTTTACAGGAAGGTGCTGTTTGGAAGGTTGCAAATACTGACCGATAGTTACAATATCCACTTTTGACTCTTTAAGGTCGTGCAAGGTTTCTATCACCTCTTCCTCAGTTTCTCCAAGTCCTAACATAATCCCCGATTTAGTACGGTTTGCACCGTTTTCCTTTAAGTAACGCAACACGCCCAAACTTCGGTCGTATTTAGCTTGTATACGCACTTCACGAGTCAATCGGCGTACCGTCTCCATATTGTGCGAAATGATTTCAGGTGCAGCTTTCAGTATACGGTTTAAGTTGCGTTCTACTCCCTGAAAATCAGGAATCAAGGTCTCCATTGTAGTATTAGGGTTCATTCGGCGCACGGCTCTCACCGTCTCAGCCCATATAATGCTTCCCATATCCTTTAAATCATCTCGGTCTACCGAGGTCAGTACTGCGTGCCTAATGTTCATCAGTTTGATAGAACGTGCCACCTTTTCAGGTTCTTCCCAATCCAAACTTTCAGGTCGCCCTGTTTTTACGCCACAAAAGCCACACGAGCGCGTACAGATATTCCCCAATATCATAAAAGTAGCAGTGCCTTCTCCCCAACATTCTCCCATATTGGGGCAACTACCCGAAGTACAAATTGTGTGAAGGTTATATCTGTCCACCACACTCCTCAGTTCAGTATACTTTTTACCAGTGGGTAATTTTACCCGTATCCACTCTGGTTTATTGCTCTTTAAGGTAGTAGTGGTAGTGGTTCCTATTTCATCTACAGCAAGTGTTTCTGCATTCATTATTTTTTAATGTTCTATATAATTTTTTACAAAGATACTACAAAATTGATGATTACAAAAGTTTTTAGACCGAAAAAATATCTATCCCCTATCGGAAGTACTGATTATAAGTGAAGCACAAAAAGCTATTTCTTATATCTAACCCAAGTTTTACCAAGGTAAAAGCCTATTTTTTCTTATATGAGAAAAGGCTAAAACAGAAACAAACGTTCTATTTTAGCCTTAAAAATAATTTTATCAACATTCTGACTTTGGCGGAGAGAGAGGTTCTCAAATGAAATACCATTATAAACTAATAAGATATTATTTTAATGATTATCAATGTTTTATTTTTGTTCTTAGTTCTAATACATACTAATAAAGACTAATAAATACAAGCTTTATTAGTCCCTGATTTTAATAGTAGGGACAAAATCTATACCTATAAAAGATTAAATTTATTCATAGCATTAGCTTTTGTTTCGTCTGCTATATCAATGTAAGGTTTCATAGCCTTGTAATCGCTGTGTCCAGTCCATTTCATAACTACCTGTGGAGGTATACCTAAAGAAAGAGCATTACAAATAAATGTACGCCTTCCTGCGTGTGTTCCAATTAAAGCATATTTAGGTGTTACTTCATCAAAGCGTTCGTTACCTATATAATAAGTTTCTCGGATAGGCTCATCAATTCCTGCTAACTCGGCTAATTCTTTTAAGTACTCATTCATTTTTTGATTTGTAATGACAGGCAAAGCTCTTCCTTTAGTATCTTTATAGTCCTTGTATTTTTCTAAAATACCCCTGCTATGTTGATTTAGTTCTATTTTTAAGCTGTCACTCGTCTTTACAGTGGTTACCTCTATAAAATTATCTCGTATATCACTTTTCTTTAAGTTCTCTACATCTGAATAGCGAAGACCAGTAAAACATTGAAACAAAAATACATCACGTACTCTTTCAAGATATTTTTTCTGCTCTGGTATTTGATATTCCCTAAATTGTTTAAACTCGGTAGGAGTTAGAAAAATAATTTTTTTTTGAGTATCTTTCAGCTTAGGTTTAAAAACCTCAAAGAAAGTGTTTGTATTATATCCTTTCCTACAGCTCCAACGTAAAAACCATTTCACAAAAGAAATATGTTTTAAAATAGTTGAGTTCTTCAATTTCAGTTCTCGTTGCAAATAGTTAAGGTACTCTATAAACTTTTGTTCGGTAAGTTTTTCAAAAGTAAGTTCAGAATCAAAATTGAAGAGATGGTTTCTTATTACTTTTAACTTTGTTTTAGTAGCCTCTGTCCACTGGTTAAAAGCTCCTTCTTCAGCCATAAAATCATCATAATATTGAAAAAAAGATTTCTCTAATACTACTTTCTTCTCTCTACCAATGTTAGAATTAAAAACAGATTGAAACTGCTCTTTATTTGGTATCACTTTCTGTACCTCAAAGTATTTGATTGTATCCTCGCAGGCTTGTTCAAAAAGTTGTAGTTTTCTATTGATAACACTGGCAGGAATTTTCTTCTTACCGTGTGTAGTGTTAGTTTTACAACGTTGAGTTTCGTTGCTCCACTTGTCTACTTCTATACGATAGCCCAAATTAAAAGCAACAATATTACCTTCCCACTTTATACGATAGCGGGTACGAGCATCAGGTTTATCTTTTTCCTTATCTAATAGGAATTGACAATGATATTTTAAGTTCATTTTTGATTTTCGTTTATAGTTATCAAAATTGTTTTAGCTTTCCAGCTACTTTCTGTTTTTATGTATTGTATGCTACCTTCTATATTTAAGGTCTCATCTTTATTAACAAGTCTAAAAAGTCCTCCGTTAGGATAAAAATCTCCATTATTATCCATTACATCTAAAAAACTATTTTTAGCACTATTTAGAAAAGGCATAAGTTGAATTTGTCCATTCTTTAAAAATTGTACTTCTCCTATAAATTTCATCGAATAATAGGAAATGTCGTTTTTCACCTTCTTAATTCCATCTTCTTTTTCAAATGAAGTTAGTTTCGCTTTTCTCTACTTCCTTTAAAAATAATGTTAGCCAAATCTTCTTGTGCTTTTTCTGTGCTAACTTGAGAATAAGCTACAGCATTTAGTAAAAATACTAAAAAACAGAAGTGTTACATTTTGGAGTTTCATTTTTGAGTGTTTTTTAAAATTTCCAACAACATACTCATTTGTTCTTGACTTGTTTTAAGTCGTTCAGTGAGTTCTTTATGTTGTTCTATTATTTTGGAAACATCTTCATTTGAAATAGAAATTGTTACATTCCCACCAGTGATATTATTACCGACAAAACCATTTTTTGATTTAACATTAGAATTGTCAATGACTACAGTACCTTTTTTTAGCATTTCCCCCTCCCCTAATAACAACCATAATGGCTCTATTTCAGGATAAGACTTTAATATTTTAACTAAATTATCAGTCCCTACGCTTTTGTTTTTATCTAAAAACCCGTTAGAAAGTCCAACTTCCCTATAAAAAGAAAGTTTGCTAATTCCTTTGTAATCAATAAATTGCAAAATTCTCTCAACCATAACGAAAATATTTTTAGTTTTTTTACTAATATTTCTTTTGCATTTAGTTTTTAATCTATATATTTGCAGCCGAAATACAATTCTATTTAGATTTAAAATGCAATCACTAAATAATCGGCAAATATATAAATAAAAATGAAAGTAAGTAAAATTATCATCGAAAAAATTTTAAACGACAACAATTTTAGCATTGAATTAGCTAAAAGATTAGGCAATCAACAGCAGTCAGTATTAGGCTTAGCAAGAAGAAATAGTCGAAATTTAACTCTTTGGGAAGCGGTTCTATTTTACAAAGAACAAGGATTCAGTGAAGAGCAAATTTTTCACGATTTAAACTCTGAAAAAGCTACACCTGTAGACAAAAAGCTAAGCAATTGAGGTTAGATTAAAAACAACAATTATCCAAAAATCAATTGTACAATGAATTTAGAAGCAAAACTACTCTTAAAGGTCATAATGTTCTTGTACAACAAGAATATAGATGTCGTTGGGGAGATTTACTCAGGTAAAATTTCTAACACAATGGTCGCTCATCTTATTGATAGAGCACAGAGAGCCTGTAATCAATACAAAAATAATGAATTAGGATGGATTGATTTTATTCGGCATCTTGACAGGGAAAACTGTCAAATATTAGCTGAATATGTGTTTAACAAAAAATAATGTCTTTATGAAAATAACGCATAACACAGAAGTATCAGTAAGAGAACAACTTATTGAAATACAATCAAAAATAGTAAACATATTAGCTTTTTTATCATCTGATACAGAAAAAACTGAAACTTTTGAAGAAAGTTCTTTTTCTAAGGATTTGTCTTTAGAAAAGAAATATGTGTATGGTTTGAAAGGTCTTGCGTCCATATTAGGATGTTCTAAATCACACGCTCAAAATATTAAAAATTCTGGAATATTAGATAAAGCTATTATTCAGAATGGACGCAAAATAATAGTTGATGCTGAAAAGGCTATAACTCTATTTCAAAAACGTTATGAATAATTTAGACCCCAATACACCTTTATTTAAACTTACCTTACAGGAATTAAAATCTGAACTTATGGAAGAATTTCAGAGTCAATTCTTAACTCTCCTTTCAAAGAAAAAATACGAATATGGAATAAAAGGATTAGCTAAAATATTAGGTTGCTCACGTGCAAAAGCTAGTAAAATTAAAAACTCTGGAGTGATAAATGAGGCTATATTTCAAAATGGGAAAATAATTATCATTGATATAGAAAAAGCCTTAGGACTCCTGAATAAGAATAAGGAATAGCGATGGAATATCTTGAACTAATAAAAAAGTATTGGAGTATGAATGAGGAATTCCCTCAAAGCTCTACTATTACTTGTACGTATTTCTTCTTATTAGAATCTTGGGATAAAAATAATAGAGAGGATTTTGAAATATCTGATTATGATATTTCAAGTAAACTCAAAATTAATCGAAATACCATTATAAGTAACAGAAAAATACTAAGAGATTTAGGACTTATCAACTATCAAATAACCAAAGGTTTTCCCACATTATACAAAATCATTCCTGATTATGTTATTCGTAAAGGTAAAGAAGTAATTTCAGTTGTAGAAAAAGAAAAAACTGTATCTAAGAAACCTATAGCACAAGTTATTTCAGTTATGTCTCCAGTTCAAGAAGCTATTCCACAGTCAGTGCAAATGACACCTCCTATTACACCTGTTGCTTTTCCTTCTTTGATTCCTAAGGCTAAAGAAAGGCAAGTTCTTAAAACACCTTCTAATATTCCTTCCCTTGAAGAATTTATATCCTATGCTAAAACTTTAGATATTTATGAAGAAGGGTTAGATGTACACTTAAAAATAAAATACGAAACTTGGAAAGATGATGGCTGGGTAAGTGGTTATAACAAACCTATTGTAAATTGGAAGCAAACTCTTAAAAACACTATGCCTTATCTGAGGTCAAACAATAAAAACATCTTTAATGTTCCAAAAATAAACAGACCTAAATCTACTTACAATGAATGAAAACATCGATATAGATATAGAAAAATACGTACTTGGCAATCTTGTGAGTGAGTCTCAACTCATTACGCAATACTATAATATGCTGAGTGTTTATCTTTTTTCTGCACCACAACATCAATCTATCTACGAAACTATTGTGCGAGTTTGGAAACAATACGGCACTGTAGATTTGATACTATTAGGAAAAGAATTTGAGAGGAAGAAGCTAAATTCATACACAGCTTACTGTATTGATTTGGCTAATTTTGCTATTTCATCTGCTAATATAGAGTATCATATAATGCTTTTGGTACAAGCCTCTGTAAAACGTGACTTTGTCAATAAATTCTCTGTACTTCTCAGTATGGCTCAAAAGAAAGAGAATGACATATTCGACATACGCGATAAAGCCTTTGAATACTTCAACAACCTTTTTATTGATAAGTTTATTGAAAATAACCGTCAAACGCGTGAGTTTCCTGAATTAGTAGAGGCAGTGCAAAAGAATTTCGAGAGTATTCATCAAGGAAAGCTCACAGGATTACAAAGTTCTCTAACTATTATCAATAAAGTATTTGGAGGTTGGCAGAAATCTAATCTTACCATTGTTGCAGGTCGCCCTGGTATGGGGAAAACTACTTTTTTAGTACAACAAATTGTGGATATGGTAGCTCAAGGATATTCGGTAGGGGTATTTTCGTTGGAAATGTCGGCAGAACAGATTGCCTCTAAAATTATTACCAATTACACCGATATACCCAATTCATCTATTCTTCGTAAAGGACTTAAAGACGAGGAAGTGTATCGCTATATCTCTCTGAAAGACAATCTTACCCAAATGAAAATACATATAGACGACACTTCGTCTATTTCAATTGAAAATCTTAAAATGAAGGCAAAGTCAATGGCTCTTCGCTATCATATCAATATATTGTTTGTTGATTATCTACAGCTTATTACCTATCCCAAAGCTGGTAATAGAGAGCAGGAGATTTCTTTTATCTCTCGAAGCTTAAAAGGGCTTGCAAAAGAGCTCGATATCCCTGTGATTGCTCTTTCTCAACTGTCACGAAATGTAGAACAGCGCACAGACAAGCGTCCTTTTCTTTCTGACCTAAGAGACTCTGGCGCTATTGAACAAGATGCCGATGAAGTGGTATTCCTCTATCGCCCTGAATATTACGGTATTGACCATTGGGATAAGGAATACAACAACGAAAGTACCAAAAACGAGGTAGAAATCATTATATCCAAGAATAGACACGGAGGCATTCTCTCAGAGCGCTGTGTTGTGAGTATGGCTACTTCAAAGTTTAGGGATTTAAAAAAGGAAATTAACTCAATGTAGAGCAATTCTAAAATGGTACAGCTCTCTTGTTGATAAAAACGGAAAAACCTATGTAAGTGTAAGTGTAGCAAATGTAGTGAACCACCTTACTAAAGCCTCTGGAAAATCTTATTGAGTATGATGAGGTTTACAACTGTTCTTGTATGTCTTTTTATAGTGGATTATGTGAGTGATTTGATAAAAATATTTTAAAGAAAAATATTTTTCTCTCTAAAAAAATCGGTATTTTAAAATAATATTGTATCTTTGAAAAAATATTTTGAATATATGCTATGAAATTTTACGCTCTAATTCTGTTATTAAGTTGTTCGTATATCTTTTCGCAAGAGAGAGAATATCCAATTACCACTGCATTTCCTTTCTTACTTATAAGTCCTGATGCTATAGCCTCAGGCAGAGGAGATATAGGGGGCGCTTCCTCTCCTGATATTTTTTCACAATATTGGAATTCATCAAAATATGTTTTCTCTTTGCAAAAATCAGGAATAGGAATGAGTTATACTCCTTACTTAAACAAACTATCTCGTGATATTTTCTTAGCAAACATCAGTTATTACAGAAAAGGAAGCAGAAGTGCTTGGGGGAGCAGTCTTCGGTATTTTAGCATAGGAGAAGTCCAACAGACTCAACTTTTCGGGAGTGAGATATACCGATTAGGCAGTTTTTTACCGTCAGAATGGCTGTTAGACTTGTCATATAATCTGAAATTAAGTGAATATTATTCAATGGGAATTACGGCTCGTTATCTGCATTCTAATTTGCGATTACCTACAGAAGAAAAAGCTACTGCCCAAGGGATAGCTTTTGATATCTCAGGCTACTATACTTCTGAAAAACACCTTGTAGGTAATCATTTTGGAAGCTATTCATTAGGTTTACAAATTTCCAATATAGGAAGCAAAATCAAATACGAGGACTTAGGTCAATCGTTTTTCCTGCCCACTAATCTTAAACTCAGTGGGAGTTATACCCTATCAGTAGATAGCGAAAATGATATTTCTCTACTTGTAGAGCTCAACAAATTATTAGTTCCTTCTGATACACAAAAACACAAAAAGACTGATTTTTTAGAGGGTATTTTCACTTCGTTTACTGATGCCCCTAATGGTTTTTTAGAGGAGATACGAGAAATCACTTGGGCATTAGGCTTTGAGTACACTTACTTACAACAATGGAGCTTGCGCACAGGTTATTTCTATCAACACAAAAACAAGGGAGATAAAAAATACCTCACTATTGGTACAGGTTTTAGTGTGCCACATTGGCAACTTGATTTTTCTTACCTCTTTTCTACCGCTCAAACTGTTAATCCTCTGAGTAATTCTCTTAGAATCTCATTGCAATACACTTTTTAATCATCAATAGGGTTTTTGAACATCTGTAAAGCCTCTGATGATTTTTTATCCCCAGGTAAGGTATAGGTAAGTTTGATATAATAATCACCTTTTCTCATAGGCGTGAAAGTATTCTTTAAAAATTGGCGTGCAGGGCTCGAAAATGGAACTATCTCTTTACTTACATCATTAGAAATTTGGCTGATAATATCTACAAAATCCGTCTTATAAGCTAATGCTAAATCATATTGATATGGAAAGTAATTGTCTACTCCTTGCGAGAAAATTTCGTTTTGTACATTGGTTAAATACTTATTATCAATAGAAATTGCTTTTGAGGGTATTTGCCCCCATTCTGTTGTATCTCTCCTCAATTGATATTTTCCCGCAATAGGCAATTGGCTATAGAAAGTAGGATTTATGTATTGCTTAAAATAAGCATCTTGTAGAGTAGCCTCCACTGCAATTAGAGGTTTTTTCTTAGAATACTCATTACCTACAAGGTCTACTGCTTCAAAAGGTTCTGATTTTTGAAGGTTATTAGCGAGAGAGATTACATCAGAATAATGAATTATGAAATTGTAATGAGACACTTTGATAGCTTTTATCTTCTCATTAAACGTTTTATACTTGCTGGTACTAAAATCATACGCTAATCGCTCTATCTCACCGTCTTTACTTAACGACTGTGCTTGTTTTTGTAAGACCTCATAATCATTACCCTCTTCTTGAGTTCTCTTTACATTTTCAGTAACTTTTCTCTTTTCATTTTTTGTATTAGTTTTTACAGGCTTACTAAAAAAGCTAACTTTATAAACTGACTTTGTCTGTAGTTTAGGCATAGCAAAAGTAATCTCATTAGCATCTTTGTTATAGATAAATGCTACCTCTTGTGCTTTATGGGTTTGATTATCTATAATTTTTACTCCATTCTCCCATTGATTACCTTCAAATAGATAGTCTTGTCCTTGTATGAGTTTTACATACCCTTGTTCAAACTCGTCTTTTAAGAAAAATTTTTGTGATACTACGGGATAAGCGTATTCTATATTTTGTAATGGGATATAATTAGGAGCTGTGCCTGTTGTAAATGTACGTTCTTCAAACTCTTTAGCTACTTTTCCGTTTTGGGTAATAGGTCTAAATATACCTCCCTCCTGCTTTTGGAAACTAACCTCTACTTGTACTTTAAATTTCTTTTGAGGAGCTAAAATATCTTCAGGGATGAAGTTAGCTCTATCTTTCAACTGAGACCATTCTAATCTACCTTTAACTTGTTGATTTTTATCATCAAGGACATTAAATTTTTCAAGAACTACTCTATAAGTACTTTTTCCATTATCTTCAGGAATTTCAAAAGGTTCGTTTACTTTCATTGAAAAAGTGGCTTGAGGTACAGCAAATACATCTACATCATTGCTATTGTTTTTAGGAGATACATCAGCAATGAGTTTCATTCCTTCAAAAGCACCTCCTGCAGATCCAAAGTCACATTGTTCACCAATAGTTACTTTGAAATTGAACTTTCCTTTGATAAGTCCGCCTAAGACATTCATTTCACCTCCTACATAACCTCGTAACCATACAGGATTAGGTAATTTAGCTTGCATTAATACAGCTACGCTTGATGATATAATAGGAATTCTCATATTTATAAAAAGCAACTTTACACGTACTCCTAATTCACCTTGTAAGAAAGCATAAGATTGTCCGTTAGCATACCAACCGTCTATACCTACTTGTTTGCCTGTATTTCTACACGATGCTTCTCCGTAATTCTTAAGCATTATATCAAATCCAACACCTGCTTTGAAATTAGCATAGAAAATTAGGAATGATAAATCACCGGTATCTATACTTAAATCAGAACCAAAGGCAAAACCTCCTGCATTAGCTAAAGCGTTTTCATCCCGCATATAATTGAGTTCTTGTGCTTCTACTCCTAAAATGCTCGCTACATTGGGAGGAGGCGGTGGAGAAGCAGGTAATTTTGTACCAGCCATAAGATAAGAAGTTGTTTTAAGAGAAACACCTGCTACTCCCATTTTTATACCAACTCTGTCATCAGGTGTACCAATGTGTAGATACCAATCGTTAGGGTCTTTATGAAAAACAGCCCAACCTGCTCTACCTCCTTCACCTACCCCTGAGATGAACCCTGCATTGATATAGACATCAAGAGTACCGTGCGTAGTCTGATTGACTATATCAAACTGAATAGCTGTCTTGAATTGGATAGTAGCCTTATTATCAGGAGTAGTAGGTATTGCTTTTTCAGCAAGAGGTAAGAAACGTTTTTCAAAACCTGTACGTTTATCATTATTAGTTTCTAAACCTAAGAAAGAGGCTTTGTTTTCTAAACTTCCTGATACTTTTGAAACTAAATTCTGTATATTTTCTATTCCAGGTATATCAGCTAAGACATTTCCTTTTCCATAGATGGCTGCAAAATCTAACCCTCCATTTTTATTGAATAACATTTCAAAAGCAGCTTCTCCGCTGAAAGCCTTGTCTGAACCTATAGCAAAACTCACTAATGCTTTTAGTCCCAACCCTCCTTCTTGGTAAGGTTCATAAGTAAGTCCTGAAGGAGAAAATTCAGCAGGGTCAGCGAGTGCATTTCGTTTCATATTATAATAAGCCCCTCCACCAAAACCATTAATGAAATAACCCGTTGAGATTTTAGCACTGGCATCAAAATACCAATATCTAAATTCTTTTTTTCCAAAAATAGCCTTTGCTTTTACCTCACAAGCCCCTTTGATAGCTACTTTTAAATCGGCATTAAATCCGTTGCCATATATAGGGTGATTTTCGAGTAAATCAAGTCGACCATCCATAGAAAATCCACAGAAAGAACCTTTTATAGCTATAGCAGAAAGGTCTAAGCCTTTGAATTTATAGTTGTAAGTGTGATTTTCTGAAGTTAGCTCACCTAAAATACCAATATTAGCTCGTGCAGAAAGTTCACTTTTATCCATTAGGTTCAGTGCTACATCAAAATACACATCTGCTCTGTTATCTAAAGTTCTCACTTCTACGCTTTTAATACTTACAGGAAAGTTGCTAAAAGAAACCTCATTTTTATAGCTCATATTTCCCACAGAAATCATAGGAGAAACTGTTTGTAATTTCAAATTTTCAAAAGTAATCCCTTTAAAATCTACAGTTTTACCTTCCTCCTGATTTTCCTGTGTTTCTTTTTCTGCAGTTTTGTTGGCAGCAAAGTTTATATTACCGTGTAAAACAGCTTTAGGAAGAAAACGATTGTTCTCTACTTTGAGTTCTATAGAACTATTTTTATAAAGAGAGGCTTTTGCTTGCCAAAGGTCAAATTGTATTTCATCTGTGGTCGTTACATTCAAGCTGTATCTTTCTTCTGAAATCAGTCCGTCGTATTGCAAGCCCAACTGTTCTATATTTTTGTTCTTGGAGGCATTGGTAATAGGAAGTAGTATTTTTCCATTAAAATTTGCTTTTACAAATTCGCCTGTTTCTATTTGTACCTCAATATGCTCTAATGAGTATGCCCAAGCATTGTTCTTATCAGTAATTCCTTCTTTCAAAGGAAATATATTTTCTGCAGAAAAGACCCCCGAAACGCCAAACTTATCTATAAGAAGTCCTTTGGCAGAAAACTCTATACGTTTACCATTTTCAGCGGTTGATTTTGTTTTAAACTCAGAGGGGAGACCTATTGAAAAGTTCTCGACATACACTCCTTTCCAACTCTCTTGCGCAGGAAAGAGTAGCCCTTTGGTATTGTACATATTTGGGAAAACAACAGAAGGGTCATTCTTTATATCACTTACATCGAGTACAGCTTTTGAGACTAAAAACTGAAAATTGCCATCGTAGTCTCTTCCATTTTGTTTTTTAGCTAATACAAAAGGCGAAAGAGATACGTTCATTATCAAATCATTCCAAGCAGATGCTGTGATGCTAAAATCACCTCTTACTCTGTTGGGAGCTTCAACAACACGTCCGTTAGACAATGTAATTGGTACTGTTTGTCGGGCTTCATTTACAACTCCATTTTCTATAGGAAGGATAAGCTCTCTTGAGAACTCAACAGCTCCTGAAAGGCGAAATTCTTTAAAACCATCACAATCAATTACTGCATAAGTCAAATCTTCAGTTTGACCTGTTTGTTTGTTAAACCCGCCATAGAGGGTAAGTTGCCAAGCATCTTTATGGATAGGAATGGCTACATCTCCCAGCAAAGCCAATTTGGCATCTCCTATGATACCCCCACTATGAGAGAGTTTGATGTTGTTTGCACCAAAAAATAAAGAAATAGGGCGACCATCATCCCCTTTTTGAGGAATATCTACTTTGGCAAACACTTGTAACTCGGTATAATCAGAGTGCAGTGTAGCCTTTATAATACCTATTGAATAAGTAGCGTTATCCACAGCATTCTCACCTCTCTTACGCGTTTTTATACCAATGGGCAAAGAGGTAATATTCTGTAAAGACAAATTATCTACCCACAATTCCTTCCTTTCTATTTTCTGCATTTGTTGTGCAGCATATTCAGGAGTAAGTTCATTGTTATCAGTATTTTGCCCTAAGAGAGAAGAACTCCAAAGAGTGAGAAAAACAAAAGGTATGGATAAAAATATATTTCGCATTGTATATTGTTTTTTTAAGGTGAAACTATTTTAAAAGCTATAGCTATAATTTATATTAAGCGTTATATCCTCAGCAGATTTTTGCTGTGAGTGCCTAAACATCTGCATTCCATAGAATGAAAAATTGTGTTTTTCAAGTAGTACATACGACACATTGCACTTGATACCTAAAACACTATTTCCAAAAGTGTCATTTGTTCGATTATAAAGCGTTCCTAAACTTGTATTGAGCTTATTTTCAAAGAATTTTTTGGCGATTGTAACACTCCCGCCATAAAAATCGGTTATCTCTCTCCCCACTTTGTTTTGAGTATAGTTGGCAGAAGTATTTACATTCATTTGCAGAGATGAAAAGCTAATGGTATGAGCTGCATTGTAATTCTGCACCAAACTGGCTTGTCCTTTACCGATAATACCTCCTTGTTCATTTGCTTGTCCTGCAATAGAGTAGTTGAAATTTACATTCTGACTTTTATCTTTTCCAAAAACATAATTCATATTCACATTTCCGTTTTGAGAAAGCTGGCGATAAGTAAGTGTATCGGCAGGATTCATATTCGGGGTGTTGATATAGTCGAACTCGTTTAAACGGCGGTTGGTAGTGGATGTAAAATTGGAGTATGAACCTGATACATTTAGTTTTTCTGAAATCTTTGCATTCAGATTTGCACTTCCTACCAGTCTCACAGAGGTTTGATTTTTCTGTTCTTTTAAATTGTCGCGTTGGTATCCCAATTGAGTGGCTATACTTATACGATCTTTGAAAAACGGACGGGCAAATGTAAGAGAAATATTCTCTAAATCATTATTGAAATACATAGCTCCAAAAGTACGATAAGTAGGATCAATATTCTCATATACAATTCCTACATTTGCTTTTCCTATCAGATAGTTTAAACGAGCATCAAAAGCCCTACTTTTGGAGGTGGAAAGCAAATAGTCTAATGAATTATCCTCAGTTTTATGAGGGGTCTTTTCCTGAATGATAGAAAGCGCATATTGTACTTCTAAGCTCAAGTTTTTCACAAAAGTTGTGGCAAATTTTAACGCATTAGCATAATTAGACTTGGGAGAAATATCAGTAGGATGTTCCAATGAATTTTTAACGTCCCAAGCGTATAAACTACTAAATTCTATCTTGTACTTTTCTTTGTCAAAATTAACTTTCATAGCTGAACCATATCTTTGAAAAACAGCCATTTGACCTATATTTTTATCTTCTTCTACTGCTTTGAGCAAGCGCCCTCCCATTGTGCTAAATTTCAATGCTCCTTTAGGTGTTAATTCTATCCCTACTCCACGAAAAGGGTGTCCGTTGAGCGTATAAGGAGAGTAAGTGAGGGTGTGGTCGCCTAAGTACAATTTTATCCATTTGTACTTAGGAGCAATACTAAATCTATTAAAGTCGAAAGGGACTTTATAGTTCAGAGCATTTCCTTGATTGGTAATAGAGTAACTCACAGGCATTGAAAATGTAAGAAAGCTAAAATTCAAACTTCCTGTAAGCATATAAGTAAAGGTACTTTTTTCAGCAGAAGAGTTGAAAAACATAGCATCGGCATTGACTCCCCCGCTGACTCTAAACTTTGTATCTTTAGTCATTGCTTCTATGTCTAAATCTTGAGCATTGGTACCAAAAGATATACACAAAAGTCCTCCCAAAAGCATATACTTTAATAATAGTTTCATTATCTATTTATTTTTGAACTTTTATATCACACAAAATATATGAATTTTCTGCACCCTTACTTATAAATTGTTTTATTTTGATAGCTCCCTTTCTACCATCGTGGGTTTGAAATAACACTATTCGAGGTAATGTATTTGTAAATGCTTGTGCTCCTGCTGCCGAATGTGTAATAGAAAGTGCACGTAAAGGGCTATCATTTGTCATTGCATTGAATTCTTCTTCAGTGAAATTGAGCCCGCAATTGCATATTTCTTGTGAATTGACAAAAACAGTAGTTTTTGCTCCTGTAATAGGAAAGAAAGCATATTTCTGTGCCTCAGTTGGAGATACAAATTTATTGCTTGTAAAAGTAGGGCTACCTCCTTGAAAAACTATATCTATCAAAGGAGCATTTTCAGCGGTAATATCTTTAGAGAAAAAAGATTTCTTCAATTTTGTGGAATAGAAAGCTGCTACTTTTTCGCTGTTATGAGCATAATTAATACCTAATTTTACATTTTCTAACACATAAATTCCTGTATTAGGATATACTGTAATTTGTTTTTGTAAAGTTTGAGTTGTTTTACCATTAGAGGCTACAAGTATTATAGTATAAGTACCAGCATTAGTATAGGTTACTTTAGGATTTACTTCAGTAGAAGTATTG
This sequence comes from Capnocytophaga sp. oral taxon 380 str. F0488, assembly GCF_000318255.2. Lineage (NCBI taxonomy): Bacteria > Pseudomonadati > Bacteroidota > Flavobacteriia > Flavobacteriales > Flavobacteriaceae > Capnocytophaga > Capnocytophaga sp. oral taxon 380. The sequence goes on along the minus strand of NZ_KB291205.1, from coordinate 1,172 downwards.
GGAGTGCCACCTTGAAATGTCCATTGATATGAAATAGCATTTTCAGTTTTATTTTGCAAGGTGATATTTACAGGCACTTGTAAATCCTCATCCTCAATAGGTATCTTCCAAGAAAAAGCAGGTTTAATAGCAGGTTTTACCTCTACAAAATCTGAAAAAGTTTGACGATCATACCCATTAGAAACTTCTAAAGTTATTTCGTGTTTGCCTTCTGTAGAAAAAACCACAGCAGGAGGTGTTTTCCCTTCAAAAGTTTCAGGGATACCTCCTTTAAAAAGCCATTTATAAGTGAGGTTCTCTCCCTGAGTAGTATTAGTAAACTTCACCGTTACAGGAGGGTAGCTATTCATTACAATCTCTTTTGTAAAGCTTGCTTTTTTGATAGCATCTTTTATTGTGATAGTTTGCTCTTGAGTATCTGATTCTTTATACTCGTTAGTAACTGTTAGCTTTACTTTGTATGAGCCGTGTTGTGTATAGAGCACTTCAGGAGATTTTTCAGTAGAGGTATTGGGCGTACCACTTTCGAACTCCCACTGGTAATGCTCTCCCCCTGAAGAGGTATTGTTCATCTTTACATAAACGGGTACTGATTCATCACCATTTCTAAAACTCATTTGAAAAGAAGCCTTTACAGGGATCTCTGTCTCTTGATAACAAGAAACTACTGCAAAAACTATTAAGCAAATGATAAAATATCGATATAAACTCATCGTTATTATTTTTTTGATTTTATTTGTTATTTCTTTTGTTCGTCCTAAAATTATTAGTTAGTCCGTAGATTTTCAAAGAAGTATTAAGCTACTTTCTTTGTTTATCGCATATCTTTAGCCTTTGTTCTTAAGACTTATCACTGTAATCTTATTTTAGGACAATACACTTCTTTAAAAGCTTGTTTTACCTCATTTATATTA
>NZ_KB291205.1:0-238 GCF_000318255.2 Capnocytophaga sp. oral taxon 380 str. F0488 | reverse complement strand
GCTTGTTTTACCTCATTTATATTAGCTTTATTACCGTTAATCACATAAGCTAAATCTTCTATTTTTTCGATACCTTCTGTGTTCAAGTAGCTTTCAAATTGTTTGATAAATCCTTTATCATTAGCTATTTTACTCCACGTTTCAGTATTATAGCTTTTGAACTCTTCAAATAAAGGTAGACCTTCATTTCTGTTAGTGTTAAATTTCACGTCATAACGGCAGTTGGCACAGATATCAT
>NZ_KB291204.1:13818-18459 GCF_000318255.2 Capnocytophaga sp. oral taxon 380 str. F0488 | reverse complement strand
TAGCTAATAGAACGCATACTCATCTTTCACCACCAAGGCTTTAATAGTATCACGATGCCGTATTACTATACTATGGGGTATTAATCCAAATTTCTTCGGGCTATCCCCCAGTGAAAGGCAGATTGTATACGCGTTACGCACCCGTACGCCGGTCTCAGTTACCCGAAAGTAACCTCCCCCTCGACTTGCATGTGTTAGGCCTGCCGCTAGCGTTCATCCTGAGCCAGGATCAAACTCTTCATCGTTAAATTCTTTTATATCTTCTAACCGATCTTCAAGTTATTGACTTCAGGTTTCACTCAATCCTTTTAAATCTTTTTTGTGCTGTACAACATTATGTCAAGGTACGTGTTGTTTCTTTCCACTCCAGAGGCAATACTCTCCTCTTTTGCGGGTGCAAAGGTACACCTTTTATCTTTACCTCCAAAATTTTTATACATTTTTTTTTGAAGATTTTTTTAATAATTGGGTAAGTAGTTGATTATTAATACTAATGTTATAATCATTTTTGGGTTTCTTAGTGTTTTCTAACACGCTTTTCTTCTCTTACAACTAACTACCAACAGTTAAACACACATTCACTTTTTTATCTCTAACCTCTATAAGTAGTTCCCAAACTCTCCTATCATAATAATTTAGTACTCAAGTATGATATAATACATAATCTGCTAATTTACCAAAAGACATATTTTTTTTGTATATTAGAAAAATATTGTATTTTTGTTCTCATAAGAACTTATTAAAATGAAGACACCTTACTTACTAATAGCCTTCCGTTTTTTATTAGCCCCTACCATACTGATCTTTTCTTATTACACTGAAGAATCAATAGCAAGGTTATGGATTATAGTTTTCATCATCCTTGGCTTGCTCTCCGATGTTTTCGATGGCATTATCGCAAGGCAAATGGGTATTAGTACAGTAAAAATGCGACGAATGGATAGCCAAACAGATTTAGTATTCTGGCTCTCTATAGGAATAGCGTGTTATCATCTCAACCCTGAGCTCATAAAGACGTATCGGTATGAAGTAATCGCTATTTTTATAATGGAAGGGTTATGTTATACTATTAGTTTTCTGAAGTTTGGCAAAGAAACCTGTACTCACGCTTTTCTCTCCAAGTTGTGGGGCTTGTGCTTACTTACAGCATTTATCTCCCTCATAGGCTTTGGTCACGGAGGATTTCCCTTGCAATTAGCTATTTATTGGGGGCTCTTCTCACAATTAGATGTAATTCTCATCTTGCTTTTATTGCCCAAATGGCAAAACGATATCCCTAGTGCCTATCACGCCTACTTAATAAGAAGAGGTAAAAACTTTAAGAAGAGTAAATGGCTTAATAGCTAAATACTCTTCTTTAATAAAAAATAAGGTTACCCTACTGATACTAATTCTACATCAAAAATAAGAGGTGCATTAGGTGGTATTACGCCTCCCGCACCACGACTGCCATAGGCGAGTTCTGATGGGATTACCAATCGGGCTTTATCTCCTTCGTGAAGAAGTAATATTCCTTCATCCCAACCTGCAATCACTTGTCCAACACCTACAGTAAACTGTAGTGGTTCTTTCCTGCGATAAGAACTATCAAACACGGTCTTGTCAAGCAACATACCTGTATAGTGCACGGCTACTTTTTGCCCTGCTTCTGCTTTTTTACCATTACCCTTGTGGGTAATTTGGTAATATAAACCACTATTCGTTTTCTCAAAGCCCACTACTTCTTTGGTAAAAGCTTCTTCGGCTTTGCGTTTCTCTTCAGCCAAACGAGCTGCTTTGGCTTCATTAAAATCATTGAAGACTTTTAAGGCGTCCCATTTTTCTGCCTCCTCTCCTACTCTCACTATTTCTACTTTTTCAATCTTATCACCTTGTGCAATCGCATCTACTACTTCTTGTCCTTCCACAACTTCACCAAACACCGTGTGCTTGTTGTCTAGCCAAGGGGTGGCTACGTGTGTAATGAAAAACTGACTCCCATTCGTACCTGGTCCTGCATTCGCCATCGAAATGACTCCCGGTTTATTGTGTTTAAGCTCTGGGTGAAATTCATCGTCAAAACGATAACCTGGATCTCCTGTGCCAGTTCCTAACGGACAGCCTCCTTGTATCATAAAGTTAGGAATCACTCGGTGAAAAGTAAGTCCATCGTAATAAGGCGTACCAAGTGGCTTTTGTGAGTTCTTCATTTTCCCTTCTGCAAGAGCTACAAAATTCCCTACCGTAGCAGGCGTTTTTTCATAAGTAAGACGAAGTAAAATAACTCCCTTCGTGGTAGTTATCTTTGCATAAATACCATTTTGCATTTTTTTTATCTTTTAATGTATTAGGGTACAAAATTACACCAAAATTCCTAAATCACCAAATCACCACACTTTGCTCATTTTCTCATTTGCTAATTTGCTAATTCCTGCAATTTCTTTAGCTCATCTCTGTACTGTGCTGCTTTTACAAAATCCAGCTCTTTGGCAGCTACCTCCATCAATTTGCGGGTTTCTTTGATTTTCTTTTCCAATTCCTTAGCCGATAAATATACCGATTGCGCTTCGGCAGCTGTGCGCTCCTTAAATGAAGGATCGTAGTGAAATTCGGTTATAGGGCTCTTGCTGAGGCTATTCTCTATCTTCTTGTGCAAAGGCTGAGGCGTGATGTCGTGCGCCTTGTTGTAGTTCATCTGCTTTTCACGACGATAATTAGTATCATCGATAGTGCGCTGCATACTGTCAGTAATCTTATCGGCGTACATTATTGCTTTTCCATTCACATTGCGGGCAGCCCGTCCTACCGTTTGAGTGAGCGAACGCGTGGAACGCAAAAAGCCTTCCTTATCGGCATCGAGGATAGCTACGAGCGACACTTCGGGCAGGTCTAAGCCTTCACGGAGGAGGTTTACCCCTATGAGCACATCAAAGAGTCCTTTGCGCAGGTCTTGCATAATCTCCACGCGTTCCAATGTATCCACATCACTGTGAATATAACGACACCTAATACCAATGCGAGTGAGGTATTTAGTAAGCTCCTCTGCCATTCGTTTGGTGAGGGTGGTTACCAATATGCGCTCGTCTTTCTCGGTGCGCAGTTGTATTTCCTCCACAAGGTCATCTATTTGATTGGCACTGGGGCGCACTTCTATTTCGGGGTCGAGCAATCCTGTGGGGCGTATCACCTGCTCTACGTACACGCCTTGTGTTTGTTGGAGCTCATAATCGGCTGGGGTAGCACTCACGTAAATCACTTGGTTTTGAAGCGCTTCAAACTCCTCGAATTTCAACGGACGGTTGTCCATTGCAGCAGGCAAGCGGAAACCGTATTCCACGAGATTCTCCTTCCTACTGCGGTCACCACCATACATTGCGTGTACTTGTGAGACGGTTACGTGACTCTCGTCGATAACCATCAAGAAATCATCGGGGAAGTAATCTATGAGGCAAAACGGACGTGTGCCTGGTTCTCTACCGTCCAAATAGCGAGAATAGTTCTCAATACCCGAACAGTACCCTAATTCCCGTATCATCTCAAGGTCAAACTCAGTGCGTTCTTTCAGCCGTTTGGCTTCTAAGGGTTTGCCTAAAGCCTCAAAGAACTCTACTTGCTTCACCAAATCTTGTTGAATGTTCCATATCGCTTTTTGGAGAATATCGGGAGAAGTAACAAACATATTAGCGGGGTAGATATTGAGGCTCTGGTAGTGGTCTAACACGTGATTAGTAGTAGGGTCAAACTGTTCTATCTCTTCAATTTCATCACCAAAAAAGTGAATACGGAAGGCGTTGTCATCATACCCAGGAAAGACATCAAGCACATCGCCCTTGATACGGAAGTTGCCGTGCCTAAATTCGGCGGTCGTTCGGGCATAGAGACTTTGTACCAATCGATGCATCAGCTTGGTACGAGGGAGTATATCGCCCTGTTTGAGGGTAATCACGTTCTTTTGGAATTCCACAGGGTTACCGATACCATACAAACACGACACCGATGCCACAACCAATACATCGCGCCTGCCCGACAGCAAAGCAGAGGTCGTACTAAGGCGCAGTTTTTCAATTTCATCGTTAATAGAGAGGTCTTTTTCGATATAAGTCCCTGTGGAAGGTATATAAGCTTCCGGCTGATAGTAGTCGTAGTAAGAGACGAAGTATTCTACCGCGTTATTGGGGAAGAAAGCCTTAAATTCAGAATACAACTGAGCAGCCAGTGTTTTGTTATGTGCCAGCACAAGAGTAGGACGCTGAATGCGTTCTACCACATTAGCGATAGTAAAAGTCTTTCCAGAGCCCGTAACGCCTAATAGCACTTGGTACTTATCGTTGCGCTCTATACCTTTTACCAATTGGTCGATAGCCTGAGGTTGGTCGCCCGTAGGGGCAAAGTCAGAAACTATATTGAATTTCATTTGATTTAACCATAAATAAGAGTGCAAAGATAGTGAAGAAAACTGAAAAGTAAAAATTATTTCACGCACATAGCTCAGAGACTCTAAATACTAAAATCTAAATTCAAAATTTTATAGTCTTTTCTCGTCCATTTATTCACCTCACCTTTGCTTTCCTTTCGATTTATTACCCTCAAAACTGCTTCTCTCTCTTAACTCTTAACCCCTCACTATTAACTCTTTATATACCCTTTCTATACCAATCGTCC
>NZ_KB291204.1:0-13798 GCF_000318255.2 Capnocytophaga sp. oral taxon 380 str. F0488 | reverse complement strand
CGTATAAGCTTCCTATAAGCTCTCTATAAGCTAATCCCACCCAATTTACAGCTCATTTTTTACTTTTTACCTCAACACACCCTTCCGTTTCTATCCGATATCTTTCGCCTTTTCCTAATAACCCTAATACATCGCTTTTGCAGTACACACTTTGCCAAAGTTAATTGCCCGTCGTGCTACGACCTTTGGCAAAGTTAATTGCTATTATTTATTGCTATTATCGGTATTATTGGCATTTCTAGCATTATTGGCATTTACCTCATTTTCTAATTCCCTCATTTTCTAATTTGCTAATTTCAGTACCCATATCGCTCACCCCATAGTTTTTTGAGATAGTCGCGCAGGGCATTTTCACGTGGATTATCAGAAGGTTCATAGAAGGTTTCACCTTGCAATTCATCAGGGAGATAGTCCTGAAAGGCAAAATTGCTCTCATAATCGTGAGCATATTGGTAGTCTTTGCCATAGCCGAGCTCTTTCATCAGTTTGGTAGGGGCATTGCGCAAGTGAATAGGCACACTGAGGTCGCCCGTTTGCTTTACCACTTGTTGGGCTTTGTTGATTGCCTTGTAAGAAGCGTTGCTCTTAGGCGAAGAAGCGAGATATATAGCACACTGACTGAGGATAATACGCGCCTCGGGGTAACCAATAGTCGTAACGGCTTGAAAGGTGTTGTTAGCCAAAATCATTGCAGTAGGGTTAGCATTGCCTATATCTTCGGAAGCGAGAATGAGCATACGGCGTGCGATAAACTTCACATCTTCACCGCCTTCAATCATTCGTGCCAACCAATAGACTGCGCCATTGGGGTCACTGCCTCGTATCGATTTGATAAAAGCCGAAATGATATCGTAATGCTGTTCACCTGTTTTGTCGTAGAGTACGGTATTTTTCTGCACCAATCTGAGGACGCTGTCGTTCGTAATCACTACTGGTTCTCCTTCAGGAGTCGCATTGACGATGAGCTCAAAAGTGTTCAACAATTTGCGTCCATCGCCACCTGAGAGTCGCAAAAGAGCTTCAGTTTCTTGCAGTTGGATATCTTTGGTTTTAAGAATAGCATCTTGGGTAATGGCATTGTGAAGCAGTTGCTCTAAATCCTTGCGTTCAAAAGCGTTCAGTATATACACTTGGCAACGAGAAAGCAAGGCGGGAATCACCTCGAAACTGGGGTTCTCGGTAGTCGCCCCAATGAGGGTAATCCAACCTTTTTCGACGGCTTGCAAAAGGGAATCTTGCTGGGTTTTATTAAATCGATGAATTTCGTCTATGAAAACAATAGGGTTTTGGGTAGTGAAGAGTCCGCCACTTTGCTTGCTTTGGTCAATTACTTCGCGAACTTCCTTAATCCCCGAACTAATGGCACTCAAGGTATAGAAAGCGCGGTTGCTTTGGTGCGCAATGATGTTTGCTAGCGTAGTTTTACCCGTACCTGGGGGACCCCAAAAGATAAGCGATGGCAAAAGACCGCGTTCTATCTGTTGGCGCAAAGCCCCTTGAGCTCCAACTAAGTGCTCTTGTCCCACATATTGCGCTAAGGAAGTGGGGCGCATACGTTCTGCTAAAGGAGAAGACATTGATGTAATGATTAATGTTTAATGATTAATAAAATCAACTTTACCAAAGTGTAGCAATGTATAAACTGCCTGTCGTGCTACGACTTATTTTGTGATATTGGTACTAGAAGCAGAGCCGATGCCTACCACCTCGTCGTAGAGAGCACCAGGAGCGCGGTAGTACACTAGCACGAGGTAAGTGTTTTCAGTTTGTTGAAAATTACCACTTATTTCGTTGAAATCAACTATGTTGCCTGCTTTGGTAGCAAACTTATAGTTGTAAAATCCCTGTTTAAGGAGTACTTTCCCTTTGAAAAGACCGTCTTTTTCGTCATAAGTGAGTTTGTATTCCTCGCGGAGTTCGTAGTTGCTAAACTTGCCGTATACATACACTTCTTTACCCCAAAAAGTAGATTTCCCTTCTAAGGCAAAATGCACTTGGGTGTAATCGGCTTCGTTGCTGGGGTTCATTCCGTTGATAGTGGTTACCAAGAAATCACCATTGATATCGGGATAATAAGTATAGACATTGCTCGCACGGCTTACATTGGTAAACAAGTAGCTATTTACCCATTTGCTTCTATCCAAACGATAGACTCCCGATGCAGGCACGTGTATATCCTTGCTATCGAAATAGAAGTATTCATTGCCTCCCCAAAAAGCCGTTTCGCGGTCGTAGCGATACACGAGGTCGTTACCCATCACGTACTGAGGTTTTACGCCCGTGATAGCCGTATCCCAACGGTAGTTTTGCAGTATGGCTACTTTCACCGCTACATTAGGATTATCAAGTCTAAAATCTTTCTGCTTAATAGTGAACTGTACCACTTGTTGAGTATCGAAATACTGCAAATCGCGAGCGCGTTTTACTTCGGTGAGTACATTCACTTGGGGTGTATAGAGCACAAATCGGCGTGAAAAGAGCTCTGTGCCATAACTATCGGTGATAGAGAGCATATAGTTACCGCTGAGAGTGATTTTAGTGAGTTCGTTAGGGAAAGTAAGGCGGTAATGCGAATAGCCTTGCAGGGTACCATAGGAGTTACTCTCGGGTTGTACTGGTTGGTTATCAATACCTTTAAGGTATTCGCTTTTCAGCAGAGAAGAGGCAGACCAATCGGCATTGCAATGAGTGATTTTATAGTAGTAAGTCTCCTCATTACCCCCGAGGTCGTCGAACTGCAAGCTAAACGACTCATTACGGCGCACGATAGGGAATTGGTTTTTATCGTTGCCGTTAGCTTTGAAGATAATCGTTTTGATATAATCAGGTGGTGTTTTCTCCACCAGCGGTTGAGCTTGCATTGCCAAGGGAAGTAGGAGTAAAAAGAGAAGTTTTTTCATAATTAAATATTTATATTTTGTCTTAGGTGTACTATTTTTTATTTAGTAAAATAGATATTCTCCACAAGAATACAACTCACTTATTTCACTCCGTGCATCAGTTTCTTCACAAACGGATTGATAAGAATAATGAGTACCCCTGCTACGGCAGGCACAATGGTAAATATCAAAAAGAAAGTACTCAAACTGTACTCACGGGTGATATTCTCTATCTGTCCGCCCAGTACAGCTGCTAATTTATGACCAATAGCTACAGCAAGGTACCATACCCCAAACATAAATGCTATCATTCGTGCAGGTACAAGCTTCGAGACGTACGAAAGCCCCACAGGCGATAAGCACAACTCACCCATAGTGTTAAACATATAAGCAAATACAAGCCATAACATACTCACCTTTACTCCGTGAGTTACCCCGTGAGAACCTAAGGCGAGTAAACCAAATCCTACTGAGAGCATCAGCAGTCCGATGCCGTATTTCATCGCAGCAGGTGGATTATACTTGCTATCCCACCAACGTGAGAACAAGCTCGCTAAGGCAATAATGAAGAAAGAATTCAGAATAGAAAACCACGATACAGTCGTCTCTACCCAGTTATCCCGCTCTTCTTTCACTTGCGCAACTATCAGCCCGTTGTCAGTATTTAGCTCTGCTCCCCGCTGTTTTGCCCACTGTTCCTTTTCGGCATCTACATAGCCAAACGAAGTGTTTTTGTTGTTCTTGCTCAGCAATTTTATCTCTTGCCCTACTTTTAGGTGATAATCAGCTACTCCTATGATAGTAGTACGTTCTACGATTTTCAAATCAGGGCGAGCGACTCTGTTTTCTTCAGTAATAGGGATATAAGTAGTTCTGCCTTGTGTATCGGTTTGTTCATAGGTTTGATAACTCACACTGTAAGCTGTAGTTTTGAAGTCGCGTTGTAGCATCCACGAAGCGATACCCCATACAAGACTAAAGCACACCAATAACACTACTACGGCAGGAAATATCTTTTTGTAGGTTTTCTTTACCAAAAGGAAAAGTACGTAGGTAATCAGTAATAGTGGAATCACGGTAAGTAGTGCATTGAATATATTGTAAAGTACTGCCCAATTACCCTGTAACTCACGCTCTATATTGTCCCGTGCAAAAATCACTAAAGACGAAGCCCCTTGTTCAAACGACAACCAAAAGAACACCACAAAAAAGGCGAAGATGACCACAGTGAGCATACGGTCGCGCACTATTGTAGTATAACGCATTATGCGACTACCTATCAGGTAAAAAAAAGCTATTAAGCCTACAATCACCATCACATATTGCCCTTTAAGCCCTGAGGTAGCAGCCCACCCAAAGAGGTCGATATTCCATATTTTCGAGAGAGGGTCGTTTAGTGCATAGCCAATACCTATGATTGCCGAAAGCGCTACCAATATCTTATCTAGGGTAGTAAACGGATTGAGTTTTTCCTCTTCTTGTTTTGCATCATTTGTAGTCTCTTTTTTTTCTTGCTTGCGTGGCTCAGATCCTATTGAACCGAATAAAGGTTTGGCAAACCAAAACTGTATAGTTCCCAAGAGCATAAACACTCCTGCCAAACCGAAGCCCCAACTCCACCCTATGCGTTCTGCCAAGTAACCACAGAGCATCATTCCAAAGAAAGCTCCAGAATTTACTCCCATATAGAAGATGGTATAAGCAGCATCTTTCTTCTCGGGTAGGTCTTTGTACATTTCCGATACAAATGACACCATATTAGGTTTGAAAAAGCCCGTTCCTATCACCAAGAGTGCAAGTCCCAAATAGAGCGAAACCTCAGTTTCAAAAGCCATCGATACGTGTCCTAAGGTGATAATAACCGCCCCAATAATTACTGCCCAGCGGTAGCCGGTAATCTTATCGGCTATTATACCTCCAAGTATAGGAGTGAGATAAAGAAGCATAACATATGTACCAAAAAGTGCTCCCGCGTTTTCAGTACTCCACGCCCACCCTGGGTTATACCCTATAAGCGTCATTGTAAGAAAGTTGATAAGCAGTACGCGCATTCCATAAAACGAAAAACGCTCCCACATTTCTGTAAAGAAAAGCACGAACAGCCCCGCTGGATGTCCTAATACTTGTGTATCGAAAATTGTCTTTTTAGTCATATAGATTTCATTCGTTATTTTTCTTGCTTTTCAACTCTTAACTCTTAACTAAAAATGTCCCACTTAATTCCCAATCGAATAATAAAATCTCTATACGGCTGACGTGGTGCAGAATAATAGTTGTAAGGATTTCCTATTTTTAGCCAGTTGCTCACGGGCACTTGCCATTGTTCTAAAGAGAAGAAAATGCGCATCGTACGCACTTTGGCATTGAGAAAAAAGTCAAACATCGGAAAGTTACCCGTCTTCTCTGCCGTCTGTACAGCAAATTCCCCTAAAAGCGGATTGTACTGATTGGAGTAATATTTGGTGAAGTAATTAAACCCTATCCCCGTTTGTAAGTACATTGCCTTGTTGAACAAGTGTGATGCAAAGTAAAAACTATTGCGAGTCACAAAAGTAGGCACATTCAATATATTGCTATCTTGTACCACTTGCTGGTAGAGCATAGTGTTGTCTAAGCCCCATTTACCAAATCTAAACTCTTTTTGTACTTTCAGTTGCAAATATTGTATATTGCTACTGTACTGCTCAGGATGCACTTTTCCTAAGGTTTCTTCTTGAAAATAAGTGTAGTTGTTGAGGTTAGTAAAACTTAGTGAAGCATTCCCCCATTGGGTTTTCAAATCGCCATAGAGGGTCTGGGTATTCTGTTTGTTAAACGAAGTATAGTTATCCCAATTAAACTGCTTGTAATCGCTTTGATACAGCAAATAATTAAAATTAGGCATAGCCGAATGCAATTCAGCTCCTGCGGTGATGCTGTTCTTATCGTCAAAAGCATAAGCAAGTTTCCCGCTCAGTCTAGTTCCTGTCATCTTGCCTACAAATGTCTGTTCTCCCTCTGCCTCTATGCTGAATCCACCCACTTTCTTATGCCATTGCACACCTAAACTCAGATCGGTATCCTTAATTTGTCGGCGTTGCAACACTCCTGATACGTAGTAAGCGTTCTGAAAGTAATAATTGTAGAAATAAGCATTTCCAAAGAGGAAGGTTCTACCCAGATAGGGCAATTCAAGCTCTACTCCCAAACGGTTGATCATCTTCTTCAAGCGCGCCTTGTCGTGAAGGTTTTGGGGTACATAGGCATCGCCAAAATAACTGTTGCTTTGGGTTTCGTCATAAGTATAATGTTCAGTTTCGTAGCTAAACAAATGGCGGAAGCGTATCTGCTTGTACGAAGCCAGCGAATCGCGGTTGCGCAAGAAAGCATAGTCGTGTTGCAAAAAATAACGCTTGCTCTCCCGGATATTCTCAGCATTGAGCAATTGCACGTCTATTGTCGCACGGTTTTTAAACTGTTTTTCTCCTCCCTCAAACTGCTCGGGCGTTACTATACCTCCATTCTCCTGACTGGTGATGTCGTGAGAGGCAAAGTGCGCAAAGGCAGTGTATTTCTTGTTAGGCGATACGTAGGAAAAGCCCGCTCTAAAATTGCCATTGCTCACTAATATACGTTGGTATTTACCCAAGGAACGCAAACCTTTGTAAGCGATAAAGATATTGAGGTTGGGCTGTAGATTAATTGAAAAAAGGGTATTCAAAAACTGACCTTGTTCCATACCGCTCTTGTAAGTAAACTCAGTAAGTGGCGTAGGCAAATGATAATAAGTTACCTCTTCGGGAGTAAGGTAGAGTTGCTTTTTAGCTTCTGCCCCCATCGAAGGCAGGTAATCCTGACGGCGGAAGTCGTAAGAGAGCGCATTATACGGTTGCCCCATATTCGAGAAAGGCATCTTGCCAAACATATCCTTTCCCCACTCGTTGTTCAGGTAATACTTTTGCATCGTAAGCGAAGTATCTACCGAGGTGGTATCGCGGGTATAAGTAATAATTTTGTAGTCGCGTGCAGTGAAAGTAATGCTGTCTTTCTTCTTTTTAGGACGCAACGACTTAAAGGTTACCCCTCCCTCCTGATTGTTGTTCGCACTATCGTCTTCTTGTGCCCAACTCAGCAAGGGGAATAGTAACCCTATAAGGAAATATATAGTTTTTTTCAGTGTCATTCGTTTCTATTTGGGGGCAAAGATAGGAATAATTTGTCAATTAGCCAATTTGTTAATTTTAGATACAGGTCAAACATACCAAATTTATTCGCTAGTGCGAGCTTGCTATTTGTGTCTATCTCGTTATATCAATTGCTGAGACTGTCCGAAAAGTCTTAAAATCGCATTTGCGTCGCTATACTTTGCTAAAGTTTCAGTCTTTGAAAAAGTTGATTACCTTGATAATCAATTTCCTCTAGTTATATTGTAGGGGCGATTGTCAAATCACCCTCACAGAACAAAACTTTTGGGACAGTTCAAGCTTTCATAATTAACCAATAAACTACATAACTGACAAAACAACTTATATTTTTAATCTTTTATTTGTAAATATTTTTGCTAATCAATAAAATATCCTTACCTTTGTGTCATTAAATTATAAATGATAAAGTTATGTTGTATTTTTTCAAATCCATCAGAAGACCAGTAAAACACTGGTACATTCCCCTTATTTTAGGGATTTTGTTCATTCTTTGTGGTATAGGGGTAATTATATCACCACAAGCTTCTTATCTTACCCTTTCAATACTCTTTAGTCTCTCATTCTTAATATCAGGGATAAGTGAATCCTTCTTTGCCCTACAAAATACTAAAACTCTCAACGGTTGGGGTTGGTATTTGGTAAGCGGACTCATTTCATTGATAATGGGTATTTTTTTACTTATGTATCCCGCCCTATCAATGTTTATATTACCATTGGTAGTAGGATTCACATTGTTATTCCGTTCATTTCAGTTACTCGGTTTTGCCTTCGAAGTAAAAGAAGCTGGTGTACTAAATTGGGGTAACCTAGCCATAGTAAGCGTATTGGGTATTATCCTTTCGTTTATTTTGATTGCTAATCCTATCTTTACAGGTATCTCATTGGTAGTGTTCACAGGTTTAGCGTTTATCTTCACAGGTATTTCTTCTGTAGTTCTTTCGTTCAATCTGAAAAAATTAAAAAGTTCTGCTCAAAAGTTATCAGATGATTTAAAGAACCGTATAGAAGACCTCGAAAAAGAAGTGAGAGAAGCTTTAAAATAACAGCAGATTAGCAAAATACCACTGGCACGAGTCTATAGTTATACCTATGACTACAGAACTATAGTGCTTTTTTACAGAAAATACCTCCAAAGAATTAAATACTCTTTGGAGGTATTATGATTTTATAATTGACGCGCCTAAACCCAATATCCAGGACCTTTTTTAAGAGTTATCTTTACTCTTACTTTCAGTAATTGTCATTATTGCACTGTGATATTAAAAGAACACTCCATTGGTAAACCCATACCACCGCAATACCGTTTCGCCCCACAAGAGTATCATCAACCAACTAATAAACATCATCGTGATACCAAACTTGAAGGTATCGCTCCAGCTGTATTGATTGGTAGTGTACAGCAGGGCAGCAGGTTTACTGTTAAAGGGCAGTACATACACGTGTCCCACGAGCATTGCTACGGGGAAAGCCAGACTCATAATCGGATACCCGTTTTTCTGAGCTACCCCTATGGCAATAGGAATGAATATGAGGGTAAGCATTGTTTTAGATTGGAATATAAGCGAGAAAAGCAAAATCCCTCCTGTAAGTATCATATACAATACCCAAAACGGAGTGGCTTGAGTTATCCCTAAACTACCAAAAAGTGCATCTATAAGCGTGCCAGGTAAACCCGTCGCGTCGAGTCCTGCCCCTAAGGTATAAGCGCCTGCCGAAAACAATAGCAAGTGCCAAGGAATGTCTACATCGTTCCATTTCACTACGCCTACGCCTGGAAGCAAGGCTACTACGGCCCCCATAAAAGCTACTGCTGTTTGGTTGATACCGTGTTGCTTATCAGTAGCCCACAAGATGAGTACACAAACAAAAATAGCAATCGCTTTATACTCCTCAAACTTCATTTTGCCGAGCTTGTTAAGCTCTTCCTTTAGCCTTTCCATACCTCCTTCAATCTGTGGTACGCGCTCTTCTTTTTTCAGTGGAAAATATATTTTCGAGCCTACGAACCACGCGATGAGAATAAGCAACACGCTCATCGGAAAGGCTGCTTTAAACCAATCCTGATAACTAAAAGAGCCTATACCCATAGCTCCTGCTATAAGAGAGCCCGCTAAAAGAGCTGCCCCTGAGCCTGTCAAGAAGGCATTAGCTCCTAAATTGATTTGAAAGAGGTTCTGCAATATCAAATTCCTACCGAAGTTATTGCGGTGTTCTCCTCCCGTAGCTCCGTAGATAGCGGCTATTACCATAAAGATAGGCAACAGTATAGCAGCTTTGGCAGTAGTTGCCGAAATAAATGCCGATAGTACTAAGTTAATAATGATAAAACTCAGTATAATACCTCCCGAATTTCTGCCAAACTTCAACACAAACCACAAAGCAAATCGCTTCGCCACCTGCGTTTTCACTAACATACTCGCTAAGATAAACGAAAGAATATTAAGCCACATTACAGGGTGTCCTAATTGAGCATATGCCGTCTTATCGGTCGTGACTCCACAAAGTACAATGCCCAGTATTACCAGTAATGAAGTGAGGTAATTGGGGATTGCTTCAGTAATCCATAAAATAATAGCAGCTACAAAAATAGCCAGCATCGCGTAGTTGATGTGTATAAACTCGTTGTGTGTTGCCTGTTGTAGGGTTACTTTTTGCTCGTCCGAGAGTTGTTTTCCTCCCTTCATCGTAGCTGTTAGTTGTTTAGTTTTAGCCTTTTCTATTTGGGCATACCGAGCCATCGCCGATTCAGTAAGCGGTGTCGTCTTCTCATTGGTATCAATCCGGTTGATAAACGAAATATTGGCTACCCAGTAAATAAGCACAAAGGCGAGGATAGCAAGCGGTCCTCCAATGCGTTGGAGGAACCGCTCTACCCCTGTTTTTTGTACCTTTGGCAACTTTTCGATATGATAGTTATTCATATCCAAAGGGTCAAAGGGTGGCGTGTGGTCGGTATTGTTTGTCATTTCCAGTTTTTATAAGGGTTCTTCATTAACATTGAATTGTAATAACGCTTGTCGCCTGTTACTTCTTCTCCCAACCAATCAGGACGGGCAAAAGTAGCTTTCTCGTCGGGTAATTCAATCTCTGCCATTACAAGTCCTTCATTATCTCCATAGAACTCGTCAATCTCAAAACAATAGTCGCCGTTCTTTACCAAATAACGTGTCTTGTCTATAATACCTGGTTCACATAGCTTCAATAGCTCTTGCACTTCAGCTACGGGTATTTCCTTTTCCCATTCAAACCGGCTTGCACCACTTTCATTACCGATGCCTTTTATGGTAATGAAACCTTTGTCCCCTTTTATGCGCACTCTCACGGTGCGTTCGGGAACGGAGCTCAAATAACCTTGGGTGATACGAGTCGCCTTAAACGATGCTGCTTTATAGGCATCGCTCTTCACCATAAATTTTCTTTCTATTTCTTGTGCCATAACTTAATTTGCTAAGGGTTTATGTATCATTCCAATCACGCGTTTAATCGCTTGCAAGTAGTTGATGTTCTCTACTCCTTCCAATCCGCAATCGGCAATGGTTTTCTTTATATCTTCTATCTCGGTAGACTCTGAGTTAATGGTTTTCACCAAAGCCCCATTGATATATACGTTGCCGGTTTCGCAAATGGTATTGTTCACCATATAACCAAAACGCACCTTCTCAACGGTTACTGCTTGCAAGTCGGGGTGTGCTTCCACCATCTGTAAGAACTCTCCTAAGGTGTATTCACCTTTGGTAAGCTCAGGCATTCCTTGCACTTTAAAAGCGGGAAATACTTCTTCTTTAAGCACTTTTGCCGAGATGGGGAACTCTCCTTTCATCAGTGGGTTCCATTGTTCTAATCCATCTACCTTTTGTACAAAGGTTTTGATGTCCATCTTACCATCGCGAATTTTAGTGTTGTTCACATCGTTAGTCCTACTCACAATATAGGTTTCGGTACTGCGGCGTTCCCATACTTTTTCAGGAACAGGTACACTTAGGCGTGCCATACGCTCGGCTTGTTTAGCAAAGCAACGCCCAAAACTGCGAAACTCAAAACGCGGTTTAGAAATTTCGCCAATCTTTAATTCTTCTTTTGCCATAATTATGTTTTTATATCATTTATTGTTTAATCGCTTATTTTGTAATATTTCCCTACAATAACCGTCCTTACACTCCTCCTCTCTCACTGCTTAACAGTCTCATCTTCTGTTCCTGTCGCAGGGTTCGCTTTCCCTTGGGTTGGGTCTGCTTGCATAAATTTACCTGTACCATCAGGACATCGGCTCCACGATTTCGTAACTGCCGCAAGACTCACTTTGCCCCAACCATCGCCTTTTTCACCTCGTTGGAAGGTATTAAGCTTAGTTCCCTCAGGGGTGTAAAGCTCTATAAGCACATTTTTCTTGCTCGAAAAACCCGAACTGAACCCTCTCGGGGTAGTGCCTTTGGCGCCTACGATAGCAAAATGTGAGTGAGGGGCTACCACTTCACCCTCAATACCCGTCCACACAAGTTCTTCGTCTTTTTTAATGGTTACGTCTTTTAGTTTGATAGGAGTATCGCCGTTGTTGTAAAGTTCTATAAATTTTTCGGCATCGGCGCCTGCTCCGTAAAGCTCGTTGAGAACCAATTTAGTGTAGTCCGAAGGCTTATCGCCTACCACATAGCTACTTTCTTTTACGGTCGAAAATCCTGCGGTATTCACTACTGTTACTTTGTAGGTTACTTTTGTTTTATCGGCTTGTGCCGGAATTGTCCCTGTAAAAGTATTGTCCTTGCCCGTCATCGCTACGGTTTGGTTGCCTGCTCCTGCGTTGTAAACCAAAGTTACTGTCGAAGGTGCTTGTAGTCCCGGAGCTATTACAGCGGTTACCACCACGTTGTCAGTCGAGGTAGGGGCTGCGGGAGTAAGCTTCACCGATTTGATAGTCGAAGCTCCCTCGTACACTGCATCTTTCACACAACCTGCTGTGATGACCAATATTAATAGAAGTATGTATCTTAAACTTTTCATTTTAGTAATGGTTTAAAAAGTGAATGTTTAGAAATTAATTTCAAAGCGCATAGCGAGCATATGGTAGCTCACACCACCTTTGCCTTTGCCTTCCACCGCTTTTTTATAATCGGTAGTTGGGGCTCCTGTGGCATCGTGCCCAATAAACAGTTTGCCTCTGCCGTTTGCATAACGGTCGTTGTTGGTATACTGATAGTTCAGAGCTATTTTCACGTTGTTATTCACATAAAAGTTCAGTCCCGTAGTGAAGTTTGCACCTGAACCACCATACACATCTTTGTCGTTCAAGCTGAGGTAATCACAGCGCATTGCCAGCTCCACATCACCCCATTCCTTGCCTCGGGTAGGCTGAGTAAACTCACCTTCCGATACGTTAAACTTATGTTTGCCTCCAAAGAGCAAATACGCTGCTTGCACATACCAACCTGTGAAATTGTAATAGGTAGCTTCCGTAGTAACGTGGTTGCCTATCCACTCTCCTTGTACGCGGAAGCCTCCGTAGTAAGCAGCAGCTTCTACCCCGCGCAACCATTCGTGGTCTACATTGGGTATAACATCAGTGTCTAAGTACTTTTTGCGGTTAATCGAGGTAGAGTTGCGGGTACTAAAACGCGCTCCGCCGTAATCCTTAGGTGCTACATCAGTTTTAGGAGTGCGGTAAGAGCCCTTAACACCTAAATAGCAACCTTGCATACGGTCTTCGGTATAAGGCATCCAGCCCACTTTACTGGTGATTGAATACCCCTGGTTGCGTCCGTAATCCTTATTGTTGTCTTGCACATTGGTCACTTCCTCAACGCCAGCCACTCGTTGCAAAAACATACCAAGCGAAGCCCTAAAATGGTCGCGCAAGTACTCTCCTTGAATACCCAAATGTCGTGACGGCACTAAGGCTTTACACACCATAGGGCGTTCCATAAAGGTTAAGTAACGCGAACTGGTAGTTTGCTCCATCGAGAAATCTTCTTTGAAGTTTCCCACCTTCAAGGCTACGTTCTTAATCCCGTCGTATTCCACGATAGCATCTTTAAGTTCAAAAATACCATCGGCGAAATCAACGTCCACTTCACCGTACCAATCTTTGGTAACTTGTGCCTTTACGGCAAATCGAGCACGGCGAATAGAAGCACCGTTGCCTATCTTGTCGTAATCGCTCTTAGCGCCAAAAAACGTAGCAGCATCCACTTGCACACGGTTGTCAAACCAAAACTTATAGTTCTGATGTTTTGATTCAAAAACCAAGATATTGTTACGTGCCTCTGAGCGAAGTTCTTTTCTATCGACTGCCACGCCATATTGGTTATAGCGAATGGTATCGAGCTCTTGGGCTATAGCTGTACTGAAGAAAGACAGCAATAGCCCCCAAATTAAAAAGGGTAACTTTTTCATCGGTTAAAATAATGTTTGTTAATGGAGTTGGTAAATTATTATTATAGTTCTTTTAACGCCACAAAGGTAAAAACTATTTTCCAATTAGCAATGAATTATTTTCTTTTTTTTTGATTTAAGCTGAAAAATCCTTAATTTTAACATAACGCACCTTTATCTCACCTCTATCTTACTTTCGATTATTTTTCTATTTTCAATTTTTAACTATTCACTTTTAAGCTATTCACTGTTTAACCGTTCACTATCAACTCTTTCTATAATTTCATCTTACCATACCTATATCTCTTACCTTTTCCGTCATACTCCCCCTAGCACCTATGACCTAAGACCTCACACTTCCCCATTTAC
>NZ_KB291203.1:20934-37067 GCF_000318255.2 Capnocytophaga sp. oral taxon 380 str. F0488 | reverse complement strand
AATTAGGAAATTAGCAAATTTGGAAATGAGAAAAATGGGTTGGTGTGGGGTCTTAGGGAATAGGCACTAGGGGGAGTATGACGGGAACGGGGAATAAATGACGAGTGTTAAATTTGGGGATTTGGGAATTAGTTCGTAATTTTGCCACCTTAAAAGAAAACAATGTCAGAAAAAACATCTCGGACTAAACATACTTTTCGTCAGCTATCGCACTTTGTAAAACCTTATCGTGGGGTATTTATAGCCGTAGCTCTCTTTGCAGTGCTATCGTCTATCTTTTCGACCGCACAACCTTACCTGATAAAAGTAGCGATTGACAGTTATATCACTCCTAAGGATTACGAGGGTTTAGTGCGCATTGTGTACATACTCATAGCTTTACTATGCGCGGAAGTAACAATGCAGTTTCTGTTTTCTTATTACTCTAACTGGCTGGGGCAAACGGTAATACGCGATGTGCGAGAAAAGCTTTTTGCGCACTTGTTGCGCTTTAAGATGCGGTATTTTGACAAATCGTCCATAGGGGTATTGGTAACGCGTGCGGTGAACGATATGGAACGAATAGGCGAAATTTTCAGTTCGGGGCTTTTTGAGATGGCGAGCGATATACTGAAAATGTTTGTTATCACGATTGTAATGTTTGTGATTGATTGGAAATTGGCGCTTATCAGCTATGCTACGATGCCTCTTATTTTGTACTTTACGCGTTGGTTTCAACGTTCAATGAACGCTGCTTTTGTGGAGGTACGTCACCAAGTGGCAAACCTAAACGCCTTTGTACAAGAGCGCATTTCGGGTATTAAAGTATTACAACTTTTTGCGCAAGAGCGCGAAGAATTGGAGAATTTCAAAAAGATAAACGAGAAACACAAACAGGCGTGGCTGAAAACGATATGGTACAACTCTATTTTCTTTCCGATTGGCGACTTGTGTGTATCGATTACCATTGCGCTGATTGTGTGGTTTGGCGGTCGGCAAATTATAGGGGATAACGTGTACGACTTAGGGAATATCTTCCTTTTTATACAGCTTTCGCAACAGTTATTCCGACCCATTAGGCATATAGCCGATAAGTTCAACACTTTGCAGATGGGCATTATCGCTTCTGACCGCGTATTTGCTATTTTGGATACTGAAACGGATTCTGAAACCGGAGGTGAGAAAGAGTTGAAGGAGGTGAAAGGTAATATTAAGTTTGAAGACGTCCGTTTTGAATACGTAGCAGGGGAAGAAATCTTGCACGGCATTAGTTTTGAGGTAAAAGAAGGCGAAACCATTGCGATTGTAGGGGCAACGGGTGCAGGGAAGACCACTATCACTAATTTGCTAAACCGTTTTTACGACTTGACTTCGGGGGCGATTTACATCGATGGGGTAAACATTGAGGAGTATACTCTCAGTTCGCTACGAGAGCACATTGCTACCGTGTTGCAAGACGTATTCCTATTTGCCGATAGTATTTACAACAATATCACCTTGAAAAATCCTGCTATCACCGAAGAGGAAGTGATTGCCGCTGCTAAGAGTATAGGAGTTCACAACTTTTTGATGAGTTTGCCAGAGGGATATTATTACAACGTGAAAGAGCGTGGGGTTATGCTTTCGGCAGGACAACGCCAGTTGATAGCTTTCTTACGCGCCTATGTACACAAACCGCAAATTCTTATTTTGGACGAGGCAACGTCTTCAGTAGATTCGCATTCGGAAAAGCTCATACAAGAGGCTACCGATAAGATGACCGAAGGGCGCACGTCCATCATCATTGCACACCGCCTTACCACCGTAAAAAAAGCTGATAGAATAATAGTATTAGACAAAGGGAAGATAGTGGAAATAGGCAATCACGAGGAGTTATTGCAAATAGAAAACGGCTATTACCGCAACTTGTATGAGGTGCAGTTTTTGGAAGAAGTAAAATACAAGGAGTGAGACTGCGTCTCAGAAATTAGTATAAATGAGGTTCAGAATCAAATAGGTAAAAGGCAATTGAACTGACGTTACATAAAATTTAATTGAAAAAACGCTTAACTATAAATGGCTAAAAAGAAACAACCACAAGAAACACAAAAGAAGAAGAAGGATACTAATAAACCTCAACAGCGCAAATTGGCTTTTGGCGTATTTTTAGTACTGCTATCGCTGTATTTGGTATTTACCTTTTCGTCATTCTTCTTCTCGTGGCAGACTGACCAAAGTGGATGGGCAGATTTGAGCAATCGGGAAGAAATTGCTGACAATATAGGCAGTAAGATAGGAGCCTATTTGGGGCAGTTATTTGTATATAAAGGTTTTGGACTGGCAGTTATCTTTCCTGTGTGGCTTCTATTTCTCTCAGGGATGAAACTTATCCTGAATATGAAAAAGCCATTGCTAAACCGCTGGTTCTGGGGGATTCTGTTAATGGTATTCACTTCAACCGCCTTAGGATTTTTGGGAGGGAAAGCTACCATATTAGCAGGTGTTTCGGGCTATGAACTAAACCATTTTCTACAAGACTATTTGGGCAAATTAGGCACTATACTCCTTTTGGTACTTATTGTGGTACTCTATGGCATTTTCAAACTAAATCTCACTACTGAAAAGGCTGTTGCTTTCTTCCAAAATACATTCTCTAAACTGAAACGCGAAGGAGAAGAAGAACAGGAGCAAGGCGATGAGGAGGAAAACAGCTTTGAAAGTATAGAAAAAGAGCCTAACTCCATAGAATTTACCACTGATGAGGGTGATTTAGACTTTATCATTCCACAAGGTGAAAACGAAAAGTTAGACCCTTTTACCCATAAAAAGGAAATTCCGCGCCTTGATGGACAAGAGGGAGGATTGGAAATCACTAATATTCCCGAAGAGGAACAACCTGATTTTACAGTAACACCTACTCAGCCAACAGAGGCAATAGACCCCGAGACTCTGGCTAAGCAATTGGTAGAGAACTATGGAGAGTATGACCCAACGTTAGAACTTAGCGATTACCGTTTCCCTACACTCGACCTCTTAGACGACCCCAAAGACAGTGGTATTGTTATTAACCAAGAAGAATTGGAGGAAAACAAGAATACAATCGTACAAACGCTGAACGATTACAAAATTAAAATAGAGAAGATAAAGGCGACCATAGGTCCTACTGTTACTCTTTACGAGATTGTACCCGAAGCAGGGACACGTATTGCAAAAATCAAGAACTTAGAAGACGACATAGCCCTTTCATTGGCAGCACTTGGTATTCGTATTATCGCACCTATTCCAGGGAAGGGTACGATAGGTATTGAAGTGCCAAACAAGAAGCCTACAATGGTGTATATGCGCACGATGATTACCGCACCGCGATTCCAACACGCCGAAATGGAACTGCCTATCGCCTTCGGAAAAACAATTAGCAACGAAACTTTTGTAGCCGACCTTACCAAGATGCCTCACTTACTGATGGCGGGGGCAACGGGACAAGGTAAATCGGTAGGGATAAATGTAGTGCTCAGTTCGCTACTCTACAAGAAGCACCCAGCCGAAGTGAAGTTTGTGTTAGTAGACCCTAAAAAGGTAGAACTCTCGATATTTGAGCGTATAGAACGTCACTTCCTCGCTAAATTGCCCGATAGTGAAGAAGCAATTATTACCGATAACAAAAAGGTGGTGAACACGCTGAACTCCCTCTGTATAGAGATGGACAACCGCTACGAACTGCTGAAAAATGCCCAAGTGCGCAACATCAAAGAGTACAATGCTAAGTTTAAAGCGCGACAGCTAAACCCTAACGAGGGACACCGCTTCTTACCTTACATCGTATTGGTGGTAGATGAGTTTGCCGACCTGATAATGACAGCAGGCAAGGAGGTAGAACTTCCTATTGCACGATTGGCACAGCTTGCCCGAGCCATTGGTATTCACTTGATTATCGCTACTCAACGCCCATCGACCAACGTGATTACTGGTATTATTAAAGCCAACTTCCCTACGCGTATTGCCTTTAAGGTAAGCTCTAAAATAGACTCTAAAATCATCTTGGACGGCTCAGGAGCAGAACAGCTCATCGGACGAGGTGATATGCTCTACTCGCAAGGAAATGAACCCGTACGTATACAATGTGCTTTTGTAGATACCCCCGAAATAAAACACATTACCGACTTCATTGGGGCACAGCGCGCTTACCCCGATGCGTACTTGCTACCTGAGTATGTAGGGCCTGAGGGAGAGGGTGTAGATTTAGACTTCGACCCCTCGGAACGTGACCCTATGTTCCGCGAAGCCGCCGAAGTGGTAGTGAATGCTCAACAAGGTTCGGCTTCCCTTTTGCAACGCAAACTGAAATTAGGTTACAACCGCGCGGGTCGCCTCATCGACCAATTAGAACACGCAGGTGTAGTAGGTCCGTTTGAAGGCAGTAAGGCAAGACAAGTGCTCGTGCAGGACATTGTAAGCTTGGATAGATTATTAGACGGGCAATAGTGAAAAATGAAAAAGTTAAGAATCAAAAGTATGAATCAACAACACGATTTTTTAAAATATCAAGCCCCCACCTCACCTTATCCGAGATTGTTGGAGGTAGAACACGCCGAAGGTAGTTATATCTACACTACCGATGGCAAGCGTTATTTAGATTTTGTGGCAGGTGTATCGGCTTGCACCTTAGGGCATTGTCACCCTGCGGTAGTAAAGGCTATCCAAGAGCAGTGCGCTACCTATATGCACGTAATGGTATACGGCGAGTACGTACAAAAACCGGCGGTAGATTTCTGCAAACTTCTCGCTGAACAGTTACCACCAGAGCTCAATACTACCTATTTGGTAAACTCGGGTACGGAAGCTATTGAGGGCTCGGTGAAATTAGCCAAACGCGCTACGGGCAGAACTCAACTCATCGCTGCCAAAAACGCCTACCACGGCAATACACAAGGCTCAATGAGCCTAATGGGCTATGAAGAACGCAAACGCGCTTATCGCCCGCTTATCCCTGATGTAGATTTTATAGAGTTCAACAACGAAGCCGATATCCTCAAAATCACCGAACGTACCGCAGGGGTAGTCTTGGAAAGTATCCAAGGAGGAGCAGGATTTATCGAACCCCAAAACGATTATCTTATCAAGGTAAAACGCCGTTGTGAAGAAGTGGGAGCCCTGCTTATCATCGACGAGATACAACCAGGTTTCGGACGTACCGGCAAGCTCTTTGGCTTCCAAAACTATGGCTTTACCCCCGATATTATCGCAATAGGCAAGGGTATGGCAAGCGGTATGCCAGTAGGGGCATTCGTGTCGTCGTATGAGCGTATGCAACTCTTGGCGCACAATCCTAAAATGGGGCATATCACTACCTTTGGAGGCAACCCCGTGATAGCAGCAGCCTCGTTGGCAACCCTCAACCAGCTACTCACTACCGACCTGATGGCTCAAACCTTAGAGAAAGAGAAACTCTTCCGACAATACTTACAGCACCCTCTTATTGAGAGCGTGAATGGTAAAGGACTGATGTTAGCAGTTATCGTTAAGACTGCCGAAATCGCCGATTTTGTAGTGAATTACTGTCAGGATAGGGGACTCATTGTGTATTGGCTCTTGTTTGAACACCGCGCCGTACGACTTTCTCCTCCACTTACTCTTACAGAAGAAGAAATAAAAGAAGGCTGTGATATTATCTTGGAAGCATTGAATCAAGTAGAGAAATCATTCTAAATTATTGCTATCTACATTTAATTTCATTTTAATCGAAGCTAAAGCGAACCTAAGGCGAATCTAAACCGAAGTTAAGACGAAAAATAGGTGGAATAGAATTAGGAAGCAATCGGTTATAATTGCAATTTATTTATTATCTTTGCCCAAAATAAGTTTTTTGAACTTACTAATTATCCATTGTAAATTGTTAATTGAAAATATATGTCTGCAATCCTAAACTCATTATTAGACAACGATTTTTACAAATTCACTATGCAATGTGGCGTAGTGCAGTTATTTCCTAAAAACAAGGCACGTTACACTTTTATCAACCGTGGCAAACACGAATTCCCCGATGGCTTTGCTGAGGCTTTGAGAGAAGAGGTAAACAATATGGCAAAACTGAAACTTACCAAAGCCGAAAAGCAGTTTTTGATAGATAACTGCCCCTATTTGAGTCCGCTGTATTTAGACTTTTTGGAAGGGTATCGCTATGACCCTTCGGAAGTGCATATCGAACAAAACGGTAGCGACTTGCAGGTAACTGTTGAGGGCTATTGGTATCGCACGATACTTTGGGAAGTACCCCTACTTTCTATAATTAGCGAGCTCTTCTATAAACTCACCAAAGCGACCGCTTGGACAGACGAACAGGTGATAGCTAATACCCGTGAAAAAGAACTATTCTATAAAGAATTAGGAGTGGTATTTGCCGAGTTTGGTACCCGTCGTCGCCATTCGTATCACGTGCACGACATCGTGATGCACACTTTAATGGAAGGCTACAACCAAACCTTTATAGGTTCTAGCAACGTGCATTTTGCGATGAAATACAAGGTAAAACCGATAGGTACTCACGCTCACGAGTGGTTTATGTTCCACGCAGCTGAGTACAGCTACAAAATGGCTAATGCACTCTCTCTCGAACACTGGGTAGATGTGTACCGTGGCGACCTTGGGGTAGCACTATCCGATACGTATACTACCGATGTGTTTTTCAAGCAGTTCGATAAGAAGTTCAGCAAGTTGTTCGACGGTGTGCGTCACGACAGTGGCGACCCTATCGTTTTTGCTGAAAAGACAATAGCACACTACAAAAAGATGGGTATAGACCCACTCTCTAAATACATTATCTTCTCTGACGGACTTAACCCTAAAAAAGTACAAGCAATTACCGAAGCTTGTAAAGGTAAAATAGGTATTTCATTTGGGATAGGTACCGACCTCACTAATGATGTAGGCTTACGCCCGATGAACATAGTGATGAAGCTCACTGGGGTACTTACCAGCGATAACGAGTGGGTACCTACTGTAAAACTTTCAGATGAGCCTAACAAACACACGGGCGACTCAAGAATGATTGAACTCGCAAAAGGAATATTGGCAATTAGCTAATGAGCAAATTGATAAATCGAATTTATGAATTATATATTAATGATTTTAGGGATATTGGTAGCACTGTCGCGTTATCTTTTTCCCAAATACGACCAAGCGTTACTCATCATAGGTATAAGCCTACTGATGATAGGTATCTATCGCATTTCGCGTAACCTACCTTCTAAAAATGAGGAAGATTTTCAAGACCCAGCGACGAAAATAAGAAACCTAGAAGACGAGTGACGAGTGACAAATGATGTTTCGCGTCTCTAAAATGGGACAATTTACAAATTTACAAACTAACAAATTAACTGCCCGTGTGGCTCGCACCTCGCACTGTGAACATAGGAGATTACATAGAAGTATTAGACGATATCATTAAGGGACACATCGTGCGCCTTACGCCTCAGCAGGTAACAGTGCTTACTACTGAAGGCTTTGAATTAACTTACCGCCCTGAGGAAATAATAGTTATTGAAGAGGAAGCGCCTTTAAAAGGTGCTTTTACGAATATAGATGGAGAGAGTTTGCGCAAAGATGTGGTGAGCAAGCGCAAGAACAAATCGCCTCTCACTAAAAAAGAGCGTAACATTCCTCCAATGGAAGTAGATTTGCACATTGAGCAACTGGTCAATTCTACTAGGAATATGACCAACTACGATATGCTTACCCTACAACTCGAAACCGCTCGTCGGCAGTTAGAGTTTGCCATTGCACAGCGTATCCAACGAGTAGTGTTCATTCACGGAGTAGGCGAAGGCGTGTTGCGCACCGAATTAGAATTCCTGTTGGGGCGTTATTCTAACGTTACCTTTTATGATGCCGAATATGCCAAATACGGCGTAGGTGCTACCGAAGTATATATCTATCAAAATGCAAAATAAATGATTCAAGCTACCAATATTCATAAAACTTATAAAGATTTAGAAGTACTCAAAGGCGTATCGGTGAACGTTGCCAAAGGCGAAATTGTATCGATAGTAGGTGCCTCAGGAGCAGGAAAAACTACCCTGTTACACATCTTAGGCACTTTGGACAGTCCTGATACCGATAAGCCATCGTCGTTGGTGATTAATGGTACGGATATATTGTCGTTATCCTCCAAAGCCTTAGCAAAATTCCGCAATGAACACATAGGCTTTATCTTCCAATTTCACCAACTGTTGCCTGAGTTCACTGCTTTGGAGAATATCTGTATTCCTGCACTCATCAAAGGGGTAGGCAGGAAAGAAGCCGAAAAACGCGCAATGGAGCTCTTAGACTTTTTGCACCTTACCTCACGTGCCGATCATAAACCTAATGCCCTTTCAGGAGGTGAACAACAACGAGTGTCGGTAGCACGTGCCCTAATGAATCACCCCTCGGTGGTATTCGCTGATGAACCCAGTGGGAACCTCGATTCTGAAAGTGCTGAAAAACTACACCAACTCTTTTTCCAATTACGTGATGAGTTCCAACAGACTTTTGTAATCGTTACCCATAATGAAGAATTGGCTACTATGGCGGATAGAAAGCTGGTGATGGTAGATGGTCGTATAATGACGAGAGACGAATGACGAATGACGAGGAACAAATAATATTAATCAAAAATGACTTTTTATTATGAAAGAGAATGTTTTAAGGAAAAAGAGTCTTACTTTTGCTGTAAGGATTGTAAATCTCTCTAAATATTTAAGGGAGAATAAAAAAGAATTTACACTATCCGATCAAGTTTTGCGTAGTGGTACTGCTATAGGGGCTATGGTTTATGAAGCAGAAAGAGCAGAAAGTACTCCTGATTTTATTCATAAGATGAAAGTAGCAGAAAAAGAAGCTAATGAAACGCTATATTGGTTAGAACTTTTGAAAGAAACTCAATATATTACAAGAGTTGAACACGATAGTATGAATAACGATACAATTGAACTTATTAAAATGTTAGTAAGTAGTATAAAAACAGTAAGGACAAATTATAAACAACAAAACGCGTAATTCGTAATTATTCCAGATTCTTTCCAAAATTAGGTAGTATCTTTGCAGCGTTAAACTTAAAAACAGATTAAAACGATGAAAAAATTAGTATCAATTATCGCCACTTTTTTATTGACTGTAATAGCAGTACAAGATTTGTCAGCTAAGGACACTCCTATTACTTTTGAACAATTGCCGGCTAAAGCGCAAGCTTTCGTGAAACAACACTTTAAAGTAAATGATATCGCATCGGTATGGAAAGACGACGATTTCCACGACCAAGATTACAAAGTGTATTTTAACGATGGCACTCAAATTGAATTTTATGCCAATGGAGACTGGGAAGAAGTGAAAACTCGCACTCAGGCTGTACCTGCAAAACTCATTCCTAATGGTATCGCTCAGTACGTAAAGAAAACCTACCCTCAAACGGATATCTACAAAATCCAAAAGAAACGCTATGGCTATGAGGTAGAGCTCGCTAACGGACTTGATTTGGAATTCAATGCTAAAGGACAATTTTTAAGAATAGACGACTGATAAAAAGTACCAATTATTTGGTACTTTTTTTATTTTTAGCTACTTTTGTCGCCTTAAACATATCAATTATAAAAAGATGAATACACTAAAAACATTATCAACAGTAGTCTTCTCTTTACTTGCTTTTGGAGTGGCTACCGCTCAAGACGAAGGTCTCGTACCTATAAGTACTTTGCCTGCTAGTGCACAAAGTTTTATTAATCAACATTTTTCTGCTAATAGTATCGTTTCGGTATGGCAAGATACCGAGAAAGGCGAAGTAGAGGACTACACCGTGCTCTTTGCTGATGGCACAGAAGTAGAGTTTCGTGCTGATGGCAATTGGAAAGAAGTGAAATCACGCAACGGACAAGTTTCGCCCAAGATTGTTCCTACAAAAATTACTAAGTATGTGCACAGAAACTACCCTAATGTAATCGTTAAAGAAATTAAAAAAGGGCGTACTAAATACGAAGTAGACCTTTCTAACGGGGTAGAACTCATTTTTAACTTAAATGGTAAATTCTTAAAAATAGACGACTAAAATGAAACGATTTTTATTACTTATCACGGCTGTCCTTACCTTTGGTGCAACTTCAGCACAAGACAAAAAAGTAACTTTTAACGACCTCCCTGCTGATGCTATCAACTTTGTGCGTGAGCATTTCTTGGTAGATCACATCGCTTCGGTATGGAAAGATACCGATTACAACGACGAAGAGTATACCGTCATCTTCCGCGATGGACTTGAAATAGAGTTTAACGGCGACGGTGATTGGAAAGAGCTTAAAGCTCGTCACGGCAAAGTGCCTGATCACGTAGTGCCCGAAAAAATATTAGCACACGTACGAGCCACTTTCCCTTTTGAATCTATTAAAGAAGTATCGCGTAGCCTTAGTAAAAAGAAATATGAAGCAGAACTTACTGACGGTCAAGAACTCAAATTCGACGATAAATTCAATTTTATTGGGGTAAAATAACTATGTACGACCTTCTTATTATCGGTGGAGGAGCTGCTGGCTTCTTCACCGCTATTAATACCGCTGAAAAACACCCTAACTTTAAGATTACTATCCTCGAAAAAAGCAAAGAAGTACTCCACAAAGTGCGCATTTCAGGCGGAGGGCGTTGTAACCTCACCAACGCTACTTTTACTCCTCAAGAACTCGTAAAGAACTATCCTCGTGGCAGTAAGGAACTCCTTAGCCCTTTCCACCGTTTTATGTGTGGTGATACAATAGACTGGTTTGAAGCTCACGGTGTCCCTCTCAAAACTGAAGCTGATGGTCGTGTATTTCCTATTTCTAATACTTCGGAGAGCATTGTAAATTGCTTCCTCAACGAAATAAAAAAACACCATATAGAGCTCTTCACTGAGCAAAATGTACAAGCCTTCTCTCCTACTCCCGAAGGTTGGAAAGTAAGTACGCCCAAGCAGGCCTACATTACTCGAAATGTAGTCATTACCACCGGCAGTAATCCTAAAATATGGCAATTGTTAGCTAATTTGGGGCATACTATCATACCACCAGTCCCCTCGTTGTTTACCTTTCATACTTCCACCCAATGGACGAAAGATCTATCGGGTATTGCTGTAAATGCCTCTGTACGTTTGCTTAGCAAAGAAGGAAAATCACTAAAAATAAGCGAGACTGCTCCACTACTCTTCACTCATACGGGTTTTAGTGGGCCTGCGGTATTGCGCGCCTCGGCTTGGGGGGCTCGCGTGCTTGCTGAATGTAACTACCAATGCTTAATGGAAGTAAATTTCACCGCTAACCTCACAGAGGTGCTTTCTTATGACGAAACGCTCTCTGTTCTCCAAGAGTTTAAACAACACAACGGACGCAAAACAATGCAAAGCTTCTCACTTTTTGAACTCCCCAAACGCTTATGGTCTGCTCTTTTAGAAAATGCTGGTATCTCCCCTGAACAAGTATGGGCAGAACTGAACAAAGCACAATTGCGTCGGCTGGCTGAAGCTCTTACCCAATATCGTTTCCCCATAGAGGGCAAAGCTACCTTTAAAGAAGAATTTGTAACAGCAGGTGGTGTAAAACTCTCTGAAATCAACTTTAAGACTTATGAGAGCAAGCTACATCCTCAGCTCTATTTAGCAGGAGAAGTACTCGATATTGATGCTATTACTGGAGGGTTTAACTTCCAAAATGCGTGGACGGGTGGTTATATCATTGCAGAAAGTATTCAATAATAATCCTATTATAAACTTAATACTTGGCATTATTTTTGTTTTATTTCCATATTATTAATAATAACTATATTTTATGGCAAATATTACGTTTCACGAACAACCAGCTCATACTGTTGGAGAACTTCCCAAAGTGGGTACTATAGCTCCTAATTTTTCAGCTGTAAGGAATGATTTAGCTGAAGTAACACTCAAAGACTTTCAAGGAAAGAAAGTTGTACTAAATATTTTTCCGAGTGTAGATACGGGGGTATGTGCAGCTTCTGTGCGCAAATTTCACGTGGAAGCTTCTAAACTCAGTAATGTAGCTATCCTTTGTGTATCTAAAGACCTTCCTTTTGCACTTACTCGTTTTTGTGCTGCTGAAGGAATAGACAATCTCACTATGCTTTCAGACTTTAGAGGTGATTTTGCAAAGCATTACCCTATTGTCTTTACTGATACTCCCTTAAAAGGGTTATTATCACGTTGTGTAATAGTTTTAGATGAGCAAGGGAAAGTGGTTTATACAGAACAAGTAGCTGAAACCACAGACGAACCTAACTACGTTAAAGCGTTAGAGGCTTTGAAATAGGTAGGGGAACAAATAAAAAAAAGAGGTTATTAGAATACTATTCCAATAACCTCTTTTTTATTTTATATCTCTTATTTGTAACTGCAAACTTACTCTGCCATTCCACTCATTTTCTTCTATTGAATATACTATGCTGAAAGGTCTGCCAGAGGTTACTATGGGGAGTTTATGTGCTAAGTCAAAGCCTACTGCGTCGTAATACGAGGTAGTACCTACTTCTTTTAAGGTGAGTTTTAAGTGTTCTTCATCTTTACCGATACGTTTGGCAAAGCCTGTATCTATTACGTTTTCGGCATAGAAAAGCGGAGGGAGATTTAGAGGACCGAAAGGCTCGAACTGTTTGAGTACGTTATACAACTTTTGGGTAAGTTTGCTCAATGGCAAAGCGGTATCTATAAAGAGTTTGGGAATGCGAAGCGAAGAGTCTATGGTTTGCTTTACTACTTCTTCAAAGGCATTTTTGAAAAGCAGATACTGTTCAGGGCGCAAAGTGAGTCCGGCAGCGTATTTATGACCACCAAACTGCTCCAAATACTCACTGCATTGTTCCAAAGCTTCGTAAATATCAAATCCTTGTACCGAACGCGCTGAAGCAACATACTTATTACCACTCTTAGTAAAGACTACCGTAGGACGATAATAATGCTCTATAAGGCGAGAGGCGACAATGCCTATCACCCCTTTATGCCATTCTTCATTAAACACTACCGACGTATAGTGTTCTTGCTCGCCATTTGCCTCTATTTGGTTGAGAGCTTCGGCGGCGATACTGCTGTCCAGCTCTTTCCTATGTGTATTAAGTGCGTCTATTTCCTTAGCTTTAAGTACAGCTTGTTCTTCATCAGTTTCGGTGAGGAGAGCAACGGCGTATTTGCCGTGTTCTATACGTCCTGCTGCATTCACACGAGGTGCTGCTTTAAACACTACATCGGTTATGGTAATTTTACCTTGATGCTCTCCAAAAAGCGCTTTTACGCCTGCCGACGGATTATTATTGAGCACTTCTAACCCAAAGTACGTTAAGCAACGGTTCTCGCCGTCCATTGGTACGATGTCGGCAGCAGTAGCAACGGCTACTAAGTCTAAAAGGGGAATGAGTTCGCTGAACGGGCGTTGTAAATACTCGTGATAAGCTTGGGCTAATTTAAACCCTAAACCACAGCCACAGAGTTCTTTATACGGATAAGAACAATCAGCTTGCTGGGGGTCGAGCACAGCAATAGCATCGGGTACTTGTTCCGAAGGACGGTGGTGGTCGGCAATAATAAAGTCAATGGCTTTTTCTTTGGCATATTCTACTTTATCAATGGCTTTGATACCGCAGTCGAGCGCAATGATGAGGGTACAACCTTGCGCCTCGGCATAGTCTATTCCTTGAAAAGAAATGCCATAGCCTTCGGTATATCGGTCAGGGACGTAGGGGAGCAATTTAGAAGTGAAGTTGCTGAGATAGCGCTCCATTAAAGAAACGGCGCTAGTACCATCGACATCGTAATCGCCATAGATAAGGATTGTTTCGTTACTTTTTAAGGCTCGATCTAAACGAGCAACGGCTTCTTTCATTCCTTTCATCAGGAAAGGATTATGTAATTGTGAGAGTGTAGGACGGAAGAAATCTTTTGCTTGCTGAAAGGTAGTCACGCCCCGTTGTGCTAAAAGAATCGCCAAAGGCTCACTGATGTTGAGCTCTTGTTGTAAAGTAGCGACAATGGCTTGCGGTGGTAGTGGTTTAAAGTCCCAAAGGTAATTCATTTTATTCAGGTAAGAGATAAGAGGTAAGAAAAAAACTTTGCCAAAGTGTGAAACTTTGGCAAAGTGTGTGATATTATTGCTTGTGTGGCTCGCACTTAGCCTAAGTATGTTTTTAGAATTTTACTACGGGAAGTGTGTTTGAGACGGCGAATAGCTTTTTCTTTGATTTGACGTACACGTTCGCGAGTGAGGTCGAAGGTTTCTCCTATTTCTTCGAGGGTCATTGCGTGCTGGTCGGAAAGACCGAAATACAAACGAACTACATCGGCTTCGCGAGGGGTAAGCGTTTCGAGTGCACGCTCTATCTCGGTGCGCAAAGAATCTAATATTAAAGCTTTATCGGGGTTAGGTGACTCGTTACTGCGAATCACGTCGTAAAGGTTAGAGTCTTCTCCTTCTACCAAAGGTGCGTCCATAGAGATGTGACGACCTGCATTCTTCATAGATTCCTTCACATCATTTACCGACATATCAAGTTCGCGCGCAATCTCTTCGGCTGAAGGTACGCGTTCATTGGCTTGCTCGAGGTAAGCATACATCTTGTTAATTTTGTTGATAGAACCTATTTTATTCAGCGGTAAGCGCACAATACGCGACTGTTCGGCTAAGGCTTGGAGAATAGATTGACGAATCCACCATACGGCGTAGGAAATGAATTTGAATCCACGGGTTTCGTCGAAGCGTTGTGCTGCTTTAATGAGCCCTAAGTTCCCTTCGTTAATAAGGTCGGGCAGGGTAAGCCCTTGGTTTTGGTATTGTTTAGCTACTGATACCACGAAGCGCAAATTGGCTTTGGTGAGTTTTTCTAAGGCGGCTACATCGCCTGCCTTAATGCGTTGTGCCAATTCTACCTCTTCATCGGCAGTTATCAAATCTACACGACCAATCTCTTGCAAATACTTATCAAGAGACGCAGTTTCACGGTTGGTTACCTGTTTGGTAATTTTTAGTTGTCTCATTCAGAAAAAATCCTTAATTTTGTCGATTCTTATACGCATATTATACGTATAGTATTATAGAGATGTTACAAAATCTTTTAATTTTAACATTACTTTAACAGATGAAATATAGTTTTATTATCCCTATATACAATCGCCCTGAGGAACTTGACGAACTGCTAAACAGCCTTGTATCACAAACTTACGAAGGTGATTTTGAAGTAGTAGTGATAGAGGACGGCTCTACTATTACCTCAGAGCAGATATGTAAAAAATACCAAAACGATTTGTCGATTACTTATCTTTCTAAACCTAATACAGGTCCGGGCGACTCGCGCAATTACGGTATGCAACGCGCTCAACACGATTATTTTCTCATTTTAGATTCCGATTGCATTTTGCCTTCTCATTATTTGGAAGCGGTAGATGACTTCTTGCAAGCCCATTATGTAGATTGTTTTGGGGGCTCGGATACTGCTACCGATGACTTTACCGATATTCAGAAAGCTATTAACTATACGATGACTTCTTTGCTGACTACGGGGGGCATTCGCGGTAGCCAAAAGCGTATTCAGCGGTTTGAACCTCGCAGTTTTAATATGGGTTTATCGCGTAAAGCTTTTGAGGCGACGGGAGGTTTTGGGAAAATACACCCTGGTGAAGACCCTGATTTGGTGATACGCCTTTGGGAAAAGGGTTTTGATTCGGCTTTTATTCCTACCGCTTTTGTGTTTCACAAACGGCGCATTTCGTGGGCGAAATT
Source organism: Capnocytophaga sp. oral taxon 380 str. F0488 (assembly GCF_000318255.2). Taxonomy (NCBI): domain Bacteria; kingdom Pseudomonadati; phylum Bacteroidota; class Flavobacteriia; order Flavobacteriales; family Flavobacteriaceae; genus Capnocytophaga; species Capnocytophaga sp. oral taxon 380. The sequence continues at coordinate 21,342 of NZ_KB291203.1, read as the reverse complement.
CCGTACCCAAGTGAGCAAATTTGGACAAACGCGGGCTATCCTTAACCATTGGCACCCGCAAACGCACAAGCTGACTTTTTGGTTGCCTACTTGCTTTGCCTTGGGACTTTGTGGTGCTATACTGTTAGCCTTTTTTGGACACATCGCTCCCTTGCTTGTATACGCTTCTTATTTTATATTGATAGGGTGGGACAGTGCCCGAGAGAACCGCAGTGTGAAGATAGGATTTTTATCGGTTTGGGCACTTCTGGTACAGTTTTTTAGTTATGGTTGGGGATTTCTCAGAGCAACATTAAAAATAGCTTTCGTTAAGAAACCAATCGAAACTCTTTTCCCGCATTTATTCTTTAAATAACCTCTTTTTTAGTAGTAGGGAGCTTATAGAAAGCTTATAGGAAGCTTATACGA
>NZ_KB291203.1:0-20914 GCF_000318255.2 Capnocytophaga sp. oral taxon 380 str. F0488 | reverse complement strand
AAGCTTATACGAATCTTGGACGATTGGTATAGGATAGCTATATAAAAATTTGATTTTCAAACTGCTATAAAGGGCATTTACACAGAAATAAAACGAAAGAAAACAGACCTCCAATAGGAGGTCTGTTGTTTGTAAGAGGGAGGTGTTTTATTTTAATATTGTTTTTTGCGTTACTCTCCTTCGCCTTCTCGGTATACGCTTTCTTCGCCTTTTAGGATTTGGAGATAGCTTTTGTAGCGAGACCAAGCGATTTCATCGCGGTCTAAGGCTGCTTTTACAGCGCATTGGGGTTCATCGGTATGGAGACAGTTATTGAACTTACATTGGTGTTTGAGAGCGAAAAACTCGGGAAAATAGTCGGTGAGTTCTTCTTTTTCGATTTCTACCATACCAAAGCCTTTGATACCTGGGGTATCGATAATGCGTGCCCCAAAAGGCAAATCGAACATCTCGGCAAAAGTGGTAGTGTGCTGACCTTGCTGATGTTGCTGAGAGATTTCGGCAGTTTTGAGATGTAAATTGGGAGCTATGGCATTGATGAGAGTAGACTTGCCCGCACCAGAATGCCCTGATACCACGCAGGTTTTTCCTTCCATAGTAGCTTTTACCTTATCGATATTTTTGCCCGTAGTAGCCGAAATACCTATACATTCATAACCTGCCTTGCGGTATATTGAAGCGAGGTATTTCACTTCGGTGAGCTCATCTTCTGTATAAGTATCTACTTTGTTGAAAAGCAATACGGTTTTGATACCGTAGGCTTCGGCAGTTACCAAAAAACGGTCGATGAAAGTAGTAGAGTTAGGCGGATTGTTGAGGGTTACTACCAAGAAAGCGAGGTTGATATTGGAAGCGATGATATGAGTTTGCTTAGAGAGGTTTACTGATTTACGAATGATGTAGTTATCGCGTTCTTTTATCTCGGTAATGACGCCTCTGTTGCTCTCTTCCAAACGAAAGAGCACGCGGTCGCCCACGGCTATGGGATTTGTGTTCTTAATGCCTTTTAGGCGGAATTTGCCTTTGATGCGACACTCGTAGAACTGTCCCGTAGCGACGTCCTTCACTGTGTACCAGCTTCCTGTAGATTTATAGACTAACCCTTCCATTTATTATTCACTTTTCTGTTCTTTTTTCTCTTTCTCGGGAAATACATTGGCGTATACTACTTGACTGATACTCTTTACGGGGTTGTACAGAAGAGATTCACTCAAAGCCGAGGCTGAGAGCCACTTTTCGGTTTGAAAGGTACGCTCTAAAAACAAGAACATCGACCCTGCAATTACAGCCACTTTGAGTAAGCCAAACAAGGCTCCTGCTAAACGGTTCAGAAGACCGAGTTCGGCAATTTTGAGCATCTGGGTAAGGACTTTAGCTAAGAGCATTACCCCCAGCATTAATACAACGAGGGTAATACCAAATGCAAAAATCTCCAAGGTTTGCTTCTCGGCAGGTAGAATCTTGTCTAACAACGAGGCAGTAAAGAACGAAAAGTGTATCGCCCCATAGATACCTATCACAATAGCTAATAGTGATGCCATTTCGATGATAACCCCTCGCATAAAGCCACGTACAGCTCCGAAAGCAAGAATTACCAATAATAAAATATCTATCTTATTCATTTATCAATTATATTTTAGTAGTATTTATTTTACGTATAAAATTCCTTTTTTGGTTTGTTGTTGTCCTTTGAAATAATAGGTAACTACATAAAAATAAGTACCTGCTAAGCGTTTACTACCTACCACTCCTTTTACGTTAGGATAGCCTCTGAAATAGTCACCATTTTGCTGATAGTGGTTATTTTCATACACTTTTAAGCCGATTTCATCAAAAATAAGTAATGAGATAGGGCGATCTTCATCGGCATTTTCTACCTTGAAATAGTTCTCGGGGTTAGTAGTTGAGACAGCATTATATATTATAAGTGTCGCAGAGGGTGATTTGGACGGGTCGGACGGATTAGGTTGTGGTTGCGGTTGTGGGTTGGGTTGAGGTTGTGGGTTGGGTTGAGGTTGGGGCTGGGGTTGAGGTTGGGGCTGGGGTTGAGGATTTTGAGCGTTAGGGTCAATAGTGATTACTTGTTCATAACGGTTTTCGTTATGAGCGCTATCTTCTACGAACCACACGTAGCGCACTATTTTTTTACCGTCTTTGTCTTCACTGCTTTGGCTAGATACTACTTGTAAAGCCCCATCACAATTATCGGTTGCAGTGAGGTTTTCTCTTACAGGCACATCGGCGTCGCTCTTTACGGTCATACTTGGAGGGTAAGACGAGAGTACTGGTTTTTGAGTGTCTTTGAGGAAAATTTGTTGGGTATAACGGATAGGCAAAGCTCCATCGACATAGGCTATCCAAGAGCGAGTGAGTTTGTAAGACTTACGGTCGCCTTCTCTAAACTCTTCTTCATAGTCTATGTGAATGTTATCGGCTCCCTCTGCTTTTACTTCAGTTTTAGCAGGAATACCGCCTCTGCATTGTACGTGTTTATCCTCAGGAAGAGGAGCTACAAATCGTAAGGTTTTAGTAGGTGGTTCTTTTTCGTAATAGATAAATTGCTGTGCTGTAGCAGAATAGTCACATTTATCTTTTGCTACCCATTTGCGCAATAAATAGGTAGTATGGTCTTCTTCTGAAAAAGTTACCTCAGCTACTTTGTTAGTTCTACAATAATGGGATTCGGCGGTAACGTTAGGTTTTTTGGGAATAGCATTCTTTTTAACAGTTATCACAGGCTCAGGCAAATTTTTAAAGGTAATGTCAGGGCTGTGCATATCCAAAGTGCCTGGGGTGTCAGTGCTCACAGCATAGGCAATATGGTTGAGTACTTCTATTTTAAAGAGTCCTTCTACAAAAAGATTATAATTTTTCCACCCTTTGGCTTGTGTAGGAAAAATGACCGTAGCTTGTCCGTTGTTTGGTATTCCATCAGCTAATACATATTTGTAGGTCTTGCCATTATCCTCAGAGAAGAGTATACGCACTTTGCTATCGTTGCCAAAAATATTTTTATCTACACTCCAATTAATGGTAACTTCTTTACCGCGTTTGTATTTTCCCGCACTACTTTTGCTTACAGAAGTAATCTTGAAAGGCGTTCCCCCTACTATATTTACTTTGGTTTCATAGACATCATAGAGAGGTACGTGAGGTTTTCCGTCTTTGTAAGCTCCTATTTTACCGTCGCATACGCCTAACCAAAAATTAAAAACGCCGGTTTCGTTTTTATGTGTGAACTTATAAGGAACAGGTTCCCATTCATTGTATCCATTTTTTCTATAGGGTTGATAGAACTCTATATGATTGCTCTCGGTAGGGCGATTAGAAGGGAAACGCGCTTTGCCAAATTGATTAAAGTCAGCTTGGTGTGCCATATAGAGAAGGGGGTCGCCATCGGGGTCGGTTGCTTCTATATTGAATTGAAAGTAAGTGTTAGGAGGCAGTTTGTATTCCTTCTTTAATGTAGAACGTTGGATTACAGGGGCACGGTTAGTAGAAACTTCACCGTAAGGAATATTGTCCTGTGGCAAACCTACCAACTGAGTACGGGCTTTATCGCTATAATAAGCATCGTGCAAATTGGTACGGTTGCGGATGGTATATATAGACGGAAGAGAGAAATAAGTGCCGTTAGGGTCATTAATATAGCTCATAATAGAGTTCCCTCTATCGGGTTCGGTGAAGGAAGATGCGGTTGTCCCTCCTAAGGTAAAAGTGTGTGCGGAGCCTAATAAGTGTCCTAATTCGTGAAGGATGATATAAAACTCGTGATTGGCGATACAGCCTCCTTTTAGCTTTCCTGTAATTTCACCCAAATGCGCCAAACCACGGTTATCACTGTATATAGAAAAGACAATACCTGCATCGTAATTCTCTTCGCCTATAAGGTTATTAAAATCTGAAGTCGCTCTATTCAATACCTCTCTCACCACAGGGTGATCGTATATTTCTTTGTCTTTAGTAGTGATGATAAGACGAGGGTCGTTCACCAAAGCAAATTGACAGCCAATCTCTCTACCGCATACCTCGTTGAGCCCTGCCTCTACTTTTGTCATAAATTCTTTTACCTTATTTATATCACCATAACAACGTTCCTTGTAAAAACTGTAATCGATGAGCATTGCCAAACGATAGGTTCTAAGTACATTGGTATTGTAAAGCACTTTTTTGTCATCAGACGGAAGTGCCTCTTCGTGCAGTATTGCCCCACGTGCAGCTGTTGTATTAGCAGGCGCAAGTTGCATAGGTAGTCTTTGGGAAGTGGGCGTTGTAGCTTGGGAACATTGTCCATCGGCGCAAGTGCCACAAGCGAAGTGTTCTTTATCGGTAGTAACTTTGATCATTCCATTTTCAGTGTTGATGAAATAAGAATGACCATCGTGCCATACTTCACCTGATAGGGTAGTTTTATTCATTGAGAGCGTTCCTGCAAAATTGCCATTGTGATAGGCAACGAAAGTGCGGAAGCCTTCTTGGGCAAGGCTATTGGGGCGTGCTTGCCAGTCGAGCGATACAGATTTTCCTTCGATAGGAACATTCCATTGTACTGAGGAGTTTGTACCAAAAAGGCGTATGACCTCAGTAGCTTTTTGTTGTGCATTTATGGTTCCTGCTACGAAGAACCAGAGTAGTAAAAGTCGTGATATTTTCATTTTTTGTTAGTTATTAGTCGTTAGTATTAGGTAACAGGTAAGAATTCCGATTATCTTACATATAGGAATCCTTTCTTTTCTTCTAAGTTACCATCTTTATAATAAATAACTATATAGAAATAAGTACCTGCAAGAGGTTTGTTACTTATAGTTTTTAGATTAGAGTAGCCCCTAAACACTTCACCGTTTTTGCCGTAATAATTGTTCTCGTATACTTTGAGTCCCATTTCATCGAAGATGAGCACCGAGATAGGGCGATCTTCGTCAGCATTTTCTATTTTAAAATAGTTCTCGGGGTTAGTGGTTGAGACAGCATTGTATATGATTGCTGTTGCATTAGGTAATGTTGATGAGTCAGAAGAGTCTGACGGACTGGGTTGAGGTTGTGGGGCTGGTTTGGGTTGAGGTTGCGGGCTAGGCTGTGGTTGGGGGTTAGGTTGAGGTTGGGGGTTGGGCTGAGGTTGAGGGTTAGGTCGTGGGTTGGGCTGAGGTTCTGGTTCTGGCGTAGTTTCAGGTTTTGTAGGGTCTTTTTGTATCATAAAACCTCCTACGTGATAAGGCCTTGTACAAGACAATGCATAAGCCAAACCATCAATCACTTCTATCTTGATGATGCCTTGTCCTCTTTGTTTGCCAAAATGTCCGCGAGTAGTACCTACGGATATATTGGGAAGCTCTACTTGGCAAGTGCCATTATTAGCTACTTCTTTTTTCAATACATACTTATAGGTTTTACCAGAGTCGGTTGAAAGAAGGATACGCACCTTACTATCTTTGGTAAAAATAGCCTCGTCTACCTGCCAATGAAGCAAAATTGTCTGACCTCCTTTGTAGGTCTTGTTCTGCTCCCAACTACCATTGTCGAAATTTTGTATTTCAAAAGGTTTACCTTTGACTATTTTCACTTGTACCTCTTCTACATCGTATTTCACTACGTGGTTGCTATTGTCTTTGTTATGATCGGCAACCGATAGCCAAAAAGTGAAAGTACCTTCTTTGTAAGAATCGGCAGATCCTATAGGCACAAAGGTATTGCGTTCTCTTTCAAACCAAGTAGTTTCAAAGCGTATATTACCATCAGATTTTCCTTTGTAGGTGATAAAACGAGCGTTAGATTTGGTAGAGTGAAAACGCCTATCAGCAGGGTGAGCTATATAAGTAAGCGCATCGCCTTCGGGGTCGGTAGCGTTGAGATAAAATTGGAAATATGTTTCTTCGGGTATGGTATAAGTTTTCTTTAAATGCGTTCTATCAAGCACTGGGGGGCGGTTGTTGTTCTTTACTCCATAAACAAGGTTAGAGCCTGTACCTTCTACGCGTTTACCTGCCTCTTGGGTACGCGCTTCATCAGCGTAATACGCCATAGAGTTACCCAAGAACTTGCGTATTTCTTGCAGACTTATAAGCGAAAAGAAATCGCGTGGGTGCTCGTGTCCATAACTCATAATTGATTGACCCGATCCAGTTTCGGTTTTACTAGAATATTGCCCTCCGTTAGAGAACGTATGGTCTGAGCCGAACATATGTCCTATTTCGTGGGCAATGGTAGAAGGTTTTATAGGGCGTGCAGCTGCGTTAGCTTTGTTGTGTTGCTCATAAGCAGCATAGCCCATCGCCAAACCATTGTAGTTCTCGCGATAATCGGTGAGGATAATTGCTATATCGTACTTCTTAGGGTCGTACTTCTTATTTAAGGTGATAGTACCGTTGTTTACCACTTCATTAGCAGCTTCCCTTCTGCGGAATAAATGATTTTCTTCAGTTGTAAAAATAAGTGCCTCATCATCTACCAAAGTAAAATCCACCCCCACATCATTGCGATATAACTCATTCATAAAGGCAACGGTGGCATACCAAAACGCTTTGATTTTATGTACATTTCTATTGAAATATGCCGAATTGTAAATGCTGTAATCCACCGGTATTGCCAAGCGGTAGTGCCTGAATACACCATCGGTGTGAATGAGCGCTTTAGGATAAAGTGAATTGTAAATCTCGGGTTGCTCGATAGGTGGGTCGTTCTTATCTTCATTGTCTTCGGGAAAGAAATTGCGGGCAGTGAGGGCTTGTTTTCCCAAAGAACTCGCACCACAATCGTGTTCATCGGTTACTGCCTCTACAGTGAGCATTCCTTGGGGAGAAGTTCCCAATACATAGGACTTTCCTCTGTAAAACACTTCACCGCTTAACTGCTGTTTGTCAAAGCTGATAACGCCTACAAAATGGTCTTGGTAGTAACCTACAAACGAGCGAAATTCCTTAGAAGTAGTTCGCGCTTGCCATTGTACGAGCATAGAAGGTGAGTTAGGAATAGGGGGAGCCCATTCTACAGAGGGTTTTTCAGCAAAAAGAACTATAACACTTTGGATATTAGTTTGTGCATTGGCTACCTCTATGCTTAGGCATAGCCAAAGTAAGTAGTGTAATATATGTTTCATTAGTTTGGTTTTAAAAAACGGCGCAAAGGTACAAAACAATTAACAAATAGCAAGCAAAATTTAACAAGTTATCTTACATATAGAAATCCCTTTTTTGTTTCTTGCTGTCCTTTGAAATAGTAGGTAACCACATAGAAATAAGTACCTGCTAAGCGTTTGCTTCCTATCACTCCTTTTACATTAGGATAGCCTCTAAAATATTCACCTTTTTGTTGATAATGGTTACTTTCATATACTTTCAAGCCCATTTCATCAAAAATAAGTAAGGTAATAGGTCGGTTTTCATCTGTATTTTCTATTCTGAAATAGTTATCAGAGCCTTTTTCAGTAGAAACGGCATTGTAAATCACCACTTCTTTAACAGAAGGAACTATTGGCGGTGTAGGTGGTTGTGGTATTACTGGGGTAATGATAATGGTTTGCGTATGCACTCTTTCGTTGCCACACACATCACGCGCTACCCACTTATAAACGACTTTAGAGAGCTTTCCGTTAGTGAGAGTTTCTTCTTTTGGTGTCATTATAACGGTAGGTTGTCCTGCACAAGTATCTTCTGCTGAAATACTCTGTTGTTGGGGGACAGGTGTCCCTTCTTTAATCGTGAGGTCTTGAGGTAAAGTCCCTACAAAAGTAGGTGGGGTGGTATCGGCTACGGTAATGAGCTGGGTATGGGTAAGAGTTGTGCAACCATCAGAAGCGGTAAAAGTACGTTCTAACGTGAAGTTGTTAAGGCATTGCTTGTTGAGTTCCTTGTCGGCGCGAGTAATCACTACCTTAGCACAGCCTCCTTGTGTTGTAGGGGTTTGCACAGCTGGAATAGCTTTGGCACAATCGACGGTTATATTGTTAGGAAGTGTTGCCCAAGTGAGAGGTATAGGAGTTGTTTTAGGTACAATGGTAATAATTTGCTGGTGGGTAGTAACATTGCCACAAGCATCTTTAGCTTCCCATATATAGATAAGCTGAGAGACTTTCCCATTAGTTTTTACTTCTTTATGAGAAGGCGTAACAGTAGCGGTACCACAATTATCAGTAGCGGTGAGCGTTACTTGGGTAGGGGTCGTTTCGCCTTCTTTAATACTCATATTTTGGGGTAAAGCCTCTACAAAAGTGGGGCGAGTTTTATCTATTACGTTAATAGTTTGAGTATAAGTAAGCGTTTGGTTACAAGTGTCGGTAGCTGTAAAAATGCGTTTGATAGTATAAGTATAGTCACAATTACCTTTGATACGTTCTTCTTTTTGAAGGGTAACCGCAGGAGTACACCCTCCTGTAACTGTAGGCAATACTACCGCTGGAATAGATTGCTCACACGAAAGCGTAAGATGATTAGGGAGAGATGCCCAAAGGAGAGGTTCAGGAAGGGCTGAATTCTTTTCAATGGTAAAACCTCCATTTTTAGGGTTGTAGTTAGTAAGGTCAAAGGCTAAACCATCAATTACTTCTACTTTTAATACGGCTTGGGTAGTGCTGATATTAGGCAAGGTAATTTCTTTACTGCCATTGTTATCGGCTTCTGCTACTACTATATGTTTAAACGTCTTACCTAAATCATCTGAGAGCAGGATACGCACTTTGGTGTCTTTGAAAATAGTATTATCTACGTTCCAACTAAGGGTGAGTCGATCGCCTCCTTTGTATTCGTTTTTTGGGGTAGTCGTAATTTTGAAGGGGGTACCGTCTTTTACCGTTACTTTGGTTTCAGCCAAATCGTATTGCACTATATAATCGGCTGACGGTTGGAGTGGGGCATCGCTCACTCCCAACCAAAAGGTAAAAGTACCCGTAGTTTGTTGTGCTAAGCCACTATTGGCTATTACACTACCTGAGTCTTTGTGGTACTCTGTTTTAATAGTTACAGGGTTAGCAGGAGTAGGTTTGTAGATAATGTATTGTGTTATAGGGGATTCAGCACCATTGCGCACATCGTGTTGATTTACGGCGTATAGCAGTTCTGCACTATCGGGGTCGATAGCAGGAATATAGAATTGAAAGAAAGTACCCTTGGGAATAGTATAATGACTTTTAATCTTGCTGTGGTCTATGCGAGGGGCTTGAGTAGTGAAAGTCTTGTCGTGAGCTTTCACGGGTACTTTCGTCAATAGTTCCCGTATGCGCTGAATGCTCGACAGCGAGAAAAAGTCACGCGGACTGCCATAGCTCATCACCGAAGTACCTCTGTCATACTCTGTCTTTTCACTATCGTAGGCTTCTGAGCCCTTATAGCTACCAAAAGTGTGTTTACCCCCGAATAAGTGTCCGATTTCGTGAGCTATGACTTCCTTGGTAAGTACTGCTACGGCATCAGCTTTGGTATTAGCCTGATAAACACCTTCAAGATAAGCTAATCCTCTGATTCCTTTTTTTAAGGAAGCGGTATATGCAAGAGAGATACCCACATCATAACTATTTTCTCCTATAAGTTCGTTGATAACCCTTGTTGAATTATTCTTAACGTAATCGGCATTGCGAAAGCTTGCAAAAGTCTCTTTGTTTTCGTCTTTGATGATGAGACGCTCATCGTTTACTAATTCAAAACGCACTCCCAAATCGCGTATGTACACTTCATTTAGGAAGTTTTCAGTATCTGCCCAAAACGTTTTTACTTTTTGTATGTTTTTCTCTAAGTGTTCTGTGCTGAAGGTGCTATAAGGGATATGCATCGCCAAACGGTATACCCTTAGTGTTTGCGTATTGGCAATGGTAGGAGCAGTTTCTTCGGCTAATATCGCAGGGCGTGCTGTTGAACGGATCGGGTGCGAATGAGGCGTATCGGTAGTGCCACATCGGAAATTCTTATTAGGCGAAAAGACCAATTGTCCTTTTTGCACGTTTATCTCATACGATGTATCTCGGTAGTGAAAACTCCCCGACACGCTCTGTCCTCCTACCGAAAGGGTCGCTACAAAATTGTCTTGGTAGTAACCCACAAAAGAGCGAATCCCCTCTGAGGCAAGAGAGGTTTTGCGCTCCTGCCACTGAATATCAAGCTGTTGCTGTTTAGCAATTTCTTTGAGATAAGTTTCTGCGGTTTGAGCATTCCCAAGGAAACCAATAGCTAATAATATGATTGTGATAATGTTTTTCATTCTTTAGTTTTTTAACTGCTCTATAAGCGCTTCTACTATAGCTTTTATAGGTGGGGACATTCGCGGTATAACAGAGTAAGCTCGTGCTATCAGTTGCAAACGAAGTGTCCTATAAGGTCTGTTTTCTCTCTTTCAAAAATATCCTCAACTTTATAGTACTCCATTCATTTGTTTTATTAGCGGACTATAATAATGTACTACTTTATCCATAACAGAAAGCCTTGCCATATCATCAGTACCATATAGCATTTTTTCTTCCTTTAAATACATTTTAATTTTTTGGTCTAACGCATCCTTCTCTACCAAATTAGTTAAAGTAGATTTTTCCTTAATAGCCCTTACTTTTAATGAGCCTACAATCTGTAATGCTGTATCTAAACTAATAGGTTCTTTCATCATATACCTTTGTTATTTTAATTCAATGAGCATAGGAGTTTTAGCAGATATTTCTAAAGTGTCACCACTCAGAGAGACCTCTTTCCCCGAGATAATATCTCTCCCCCTCAAAAATCCCGCCAAACTCTCGGCAAAGCGGTTGAGGTGGAGCATTTGGCTCTTTTCGCTGTTGTTGAGCACTACCATTACGGTCTCAGTATCGTTGTAGCGGAAATAGACATATACTTCATTTTCAGGCAAGTATTGCTTGGTCTTCCCGTAGTGAATTACGGCTTTGTCCTTACGCCAATTGAAGAGCTTGGCTGTAAAATCGTAATACTCTTTCTGAGTAGCTGTACGTCCAGAGGCTGTGAAAGCGTTCTGTGTATCGCCTGCCCAGCCACCAGGGAAATCCCGACGTATATCGCCATCGCCTTTGCTCTTGTCGCCTCCCATTGCTATCTCGCTACCGTAATACAATTGCGGAATACCACGCGCCGTTGCTAGCAATGTGATAATCATCTTATAATCCTCTATCTTAGGATATACGTGATTGATACGTGCCGTATCGTGATTTTCTGCAAAGATGAGCAGATTGTTGATGTCTTTATACAGAAAGTCGTTCGCAAAGTTGTCGTAGAGTTGCATCATACCTTTGTTCCACGAAGGTGTGGTACGGAAAGCCTCTCCTATTGCACCGAAGAGCGGGAAGTCCATTACCGTAGGCAGGTAGGTGTTATAGCTTTGTATCGCACTGATAGGGCTATCCTTTTGCCAATACGACACTTGTGCGCTTTCAGTAAGCCATACCTCGCCCATAATGTTGAAATAAGGATATTCATCAGTAATGGCTTTCGTCCATTGGGCAATACCTGCTTTGTCGTTATACGGATAAGTATCCACACGCAAACCGTCAAGGTCGGCGTATTCTATCCACCAAATTGCGTTCTGGGTGAGGTAGTTTAATACCAATGGGTTCGCTTGGTTGAGGTCGAGCAAAGAACGCGCAAACCAACCTTTTTCGCAGTACTTTTTGTCCCAGTCCGAGGCATTGCTGTCCATCTGAGTAGTTATCCTAAAAGAGCTCTGTCCATAACCAGGAAATTGGTGTAACCAGTCGTAGCAAGGCAAGTCTTTCAGCATCCAATGCTGACTGCCCCAGTGGTTAGTTACATAATCTTTGATGAGCTTCATACCGCGCTTGTGCAAAGCCTCTGAGAGCTGTCGGTACTCTTCATTCGTACCATAGCGGGGGTCTATTTTGTACACATCGGTTTGGGCATAAGTGTGATAAGAATGTTGTGGTTCGTTGTCCTCACATAAGGGCGTACTCCATATAGCCGTAGCACCTAAGGATTGTATATAATCCAAATGGTCGATAATCCCCTGAATGTCGCCCCCGTGACGACCGAAAGAATCTGAGCGGTTGAGCTTATCAGTAAGTGCGGGGTGCGAATCGTTGTCGGGTTTACCATTAGCAAAGCGGTCGGGCATAATCAGGTAAACCACATCGCTGCTGTCGAAACTCTTGCGGTAAGCCGATCCCTCACGACGCACTTTTAATTCGTAGCGAACACTGCCCACTTTCTTTTTCTTTTGCAATAGTGAAATGGTATAGTTGCCCGCTTTTTTATCTTTGGTATCGACGGTTACAAACAGATAGTTAGGGTTCTCTGTTTTCAGTATGTTTACAATAGGCAACTCGCTCTCCACATTGTACTGAGCGATGTTTTTGCCATAGAGCAATACCTGCACTTGGCTGTAGTGCATTCCTTCCCACCAAAAAGGCGGTTCTACACGCTGAATCTGAGCGTGAGTCATTCCAAAAGTAAATAATCCCATAAGGGTAATAATGTATTTCATAGTGTAAGTTACACGGGTGTTTATTCGCGCAAAGATAAGCATTTCTTTTTAAATAACAATGAAAAATAGTAGTTAATTATTTTAGATCGGACAAGTTCGACCCACAGAACGAGAGATACAGTTGATAGTAACAACATTGTAAGTTCTATTAGTATTCTATTAATCTTTGGTTAGTCTTCATTGTAGACCCACTGTAGAGCCACTGTAGAGCCACTGTAGAGCCACTGAAGACCCACTATAAAGCCATCATAGTTCCGTTTAAAGTCTATCTAATGCCTCACTCCTACTCAATTGTCAATTATCAATTGCGAATTGTCAATTGTTTTGTAACTTTGCCCCGTTAATTATATATCACTATGAAAATCGTTATCTCTCCCGCCAAAACCATTAACGAAACATCAGCCCTACCTACTACCGTACACTCTTCGGCTATTTTTCCAAAGGAAATTGGCGAGGTAAGCACTGCCCTTAAAGCACTCTCTCCAAAGCAACTTATAAACCTGATGCATATCTCCCAAAAGCTCGCCGATCTGAATTGGCAACGACACCAACAGCTCTCATTGCCTTTTACCCCACAAAATGCGCGTCCGGCGCTCTTTGCTTACAATGGCGATGTGTATGAGGGACTCGATGCCTATTCACTCTCCGAAACGCAAATGGATAAGTTGCAAAGGTCTTTGCGTATTCTCTCTGGGCTATACGGATTGCTTAAACCCTTAGACCTTATCGCACCTTATCGGTTAGAAATGAGCATCAAACTACCCGTAGGGAAGGCTACAAATCTATATGCTTTTTGGAAAGAAAAAATCACTCAGGCATTAAACGACGAATTGCAAGAAGGAGAATTGTTTATCAATCTTGCCAGTGAAGAATATTTTAAGGCAATTGATACCACAAAGCTAAAAGTGCCCGTGATTACACCTATCTTCAAAGATTATAAAGGAGATACGCTGAAAGTCGTTAGTTTTTATGCGAAGAAAGCGCGGGGTCGTATGGTGCGTTTTTTGGCAGAAAATGAGATTCGCTCAGTAGAAGATTTGAAAGGGTTTAACGCTGATGGATATGCCTTTGCAGAAAAGTTCTCGAAAGGAAATAACTTGGTATTTGTAAGATAAGAAATAAGAGGTATTTACCAATAAGTAATCTTTCTTTCGATGATATTTACCTCTTTTCCATCATAATAGACGGTTTTTTGTACCCAATTACCTTGTTCATCTAATTTGTACTTAAAAGTATATGTTTTTGGGGGTTGGTATTCTTCTTGTTTTACAGTAAATGTTTCAGGAAAATCTCCATTACCATACGTATAATTTAACTCAAAACCTTCAATTCCTTTCTTGTTGATTGTCAAAATATGGTGTTTTAAGAATCCTTCAGATGTATATTCATACTCTTGAAAGTAGTAGGCTACTCTATTAAAGATTTTGTTACCTTTTTTATCGTATTGATAGGTAGAAGTACTTCTTTCCTTACCCTCATCATCATAGTAAGTGCAATAGGTCGGTTGGTTATCTTTATTCAGAGTGCAAGTGCTCAAAAGGCGTTTTTCTTTTATTTCTCCGTTATATATATATTCTTGTCGAGTTTTATTTTTATCGTCATAGACAAAAGTATATTCGTATCTTAAAAAATCCCCTCTTTTGTATTCCTTTATATTGATAGGTCTATCCTTATCATCATAAGTAATTTTAGTAGTATATTTAATAAAATCATTTGTAGTATATTCAGTAATAAAGCCTTTGTTATTTACTGAAATATCCATTGCTTTTTCTTGTTCAAATATTGGAGTAGTTATCCATTTTGTTTGCTTTTCTGTACTCTCAAATACCGCATAAATTTGGATATTGACTGTTTTTACCTTTCCTTTTAAGAAAAGTTCTTTTAAGGTAGGAATTTCCTGAGAGTTGACTATTTGTATAATAAAGAGTGATATGTAAAGAATAAAGTGTTTCATTGTTAATTGTTAATTGTTAATTGTCAATTGTCAATTGTTAATTGAATCACCAGTCCTTCGTTACCTCGTACATTAAAGACGGTGTTGTCGCTAAAAATAAGGTATTGCCCTTTGATGCCCATTAGTTTACCACTATAAGTAGGGGTTTGCACCAGTTGCAGAGAGCGCACTTGGATAGGGTATTTTTCTACGGGGAAATGAATGTGCAAAGGAGTGATATCTTCGGTGATGTAGGGCTGTACTTGGTCGGGGACAAAGTCGCGCACCTCTAATTTTACTCGCAGTAAATCTACGGGGTTGATTTGGTTGGTGAGCATTTTGCGCCAATTAGTTTTATCGGCTATATGAGCTTTAAGAGCGACTTCGGCAATGCCTGCCAAATAGCGATTGGGTACTTCGGCAAGTATAAGCGCTTCGTGCGCTCCTTGGTCGATCCAGCGTGTTGGAGCTTGTGATTTGCGTGTTACCCCCACTTTTACGTCGCTGGAATTGGCAAGATACACATAATGCGGTTGCAACTGCATTTGTTGCTCATAGCCTAAATCGCGCTCTTCGATGTTTAAATGCGCTTTGCTAAGTTCGGGGTGCATCACCCAATCGGCAGTTTGAGGGACTTCAAAAAAGCACTCTTTGCAATAACCCTGACGGAAAATAGGCTTATTTTCCCCACAATTCATACACTGAAAGCGCACAAATTGGAGCGTTATCTCCTTTCCGATGAGTTGGTTCATCAGCACAAAATCGCCTTCCATTGGCAAATAATATCGTATGGGGTCTGCCCATTCGGTAAGCATTTTCCGAAGAACTCCTTGAAACATAGTTTTAACAGTGAAATGAGGGGACAAAGATACAAAAAAAGTCGTAACACAACAAGCAAAACGATTAGCAAATAGAGCAAACGCACAAAATTAAGAGTTAATGTCCGTTCAATATATAATTCTGATTTACAGTTTCTTTTTACAGTATACTTCTGTGAAATCTAAGCAACTTGTTGCTAAATTCTGTGGATAAAATGAATAGCATCTAAAATTTGTCTGTGAAAAATCTGTGTCTTCCGTGAAATCTGTGCGAGACTCTTTGTAGCGAAGCTATCTTTTTTCCTCTCGGCTGGTGCGTTTCTTATAGCTCGTACCTACCTTTGAAAGAAAAAACAGATTACAGCAGAAACAGAAGATATAACAGTGTTATTTTTTACACAAGTAAGGAAAGGTAAAGAGTAGAAAGTTTAAAGAAGAAGAGATTTAAAAAGAATTAAAATCTGTTGTTTTTAGCCCTAAACTTGTTAAAACTGTGTTAATTATTGTCTTAGTGTAGAGAGATGTAAAAAATCTTTACTAATTTTGCACCCAAATAATCACTAACAATGTCTTTTTATAAAACAAGAATGAAAAATATCACTAAAATTTTATTAGCTATAACATTTTTCTTAATCTCTTTTGAGGGGTTAGAAGCACAAGTGCAATCTTGTAATGCTATGCCTGAACCTGTGAACTACACACGGGTTGGAGCTCCAACTAATAAGAAAGTAACAGAGTTTACTACTATTAGAGGGGTACGGGTTGAGCGTGTTTTAGAAGCAGGGACACGAGGTATAGATAATATTCAGTATGCTACTGATGATAATACACCTGATGAAACCTATTGTGGTAAAGATCGTAAAACAACTTTTAAAGGTGGAAATAAGAAGTATCCCTTTATGGACTCTAATAAGGTAAAAAAGATTACCTATAAGTTTAGTAAGCCGGTAAATGATATTGAGGTTTTCTTAGCTGCTTTTGGGTATAATGGAGCACGAGAATGGTGGAAACAGAATAAACCTCACAAAGATGTTGTGAAATTCACCGTGAACAATGGAGGTGAAATAAACTTAGCCTTACGTTCTAGTTGTACAGCTGGTGCAGTCACTATTTCAGGTGATGTAGTATCATCTGAAGATAAAAAAACTACAGATGCAAAAGTTGGTATTTCCTCTTCTACACCTTTTACAGAACTTACTTTAGAATTTTTAGAACCTTCTGAACAAACAGGAGGCTATGGTTTCTTCGTGGAAATCTGTCTAGCATCTATTGTTACTCCTATAGAAAGTAGTACTTGTACTTCACCCATTATAAATGATCCTTTTACTACCTTTCCTAATCAAACAGTTTCTGTCGCAGGAATCTCAATCACTCGTAAAGCAGATACTGGTATTAATAAAGCGGGTTCTTTTTCTGGTTCTCATTGTGGTTCAACTAAAACATATCCAAGCAAAGATCCTTTGCTAAAAGATAGTAAGAAAATAGTGTATGAGTTTAGTACTCCTGTTAAAAGTGCAGAGATTTTCTTACTTGCCTTTGGTGATAATACAAAAGTTAATTCCTTCGATAAAGCAAAATTTGAAGTAAATGGAGGAGGTACTATCTCTCTTTCTAAAAGTTATGATTGTAATCCTATAGTATCTACGATCAATAATAACGTAGTAGAGAGTGTTAATAGAAAACTCACTACTGATGTGGGTATAAAAGTAGCTTCGAGCAAACCCTTTAGTAAAATTACGATTACTGATGTGGGAAGTACAGGATTGGGCTATTTGGTGGCTCTTTGTCCTACTTCTATCGTCAAAGCTACTGATGATGATATTTTTACAATAGATAAAACTCTTACTGCACAAAGCGTATGTGAGGACACTATGACAGGAGTTCCTCCTTCTTATGAAGCACAAGCTACTTCAAAATTCAATGGAGGTTCCTTTAAATATGAGTTACAAGCTAAGAAAAGTGGAAGCAGTTCTTGGCTAACTATTGCAACACAAGATAATAAAACAAGTGGTACTAATATTAATTTTGTAGAAGCTAATTTAGGTACATTACCTTATGATCAAGCTAATATCAGGGTTAAGTACACTTATAAAAATCCTTCTGAGTTCTCTGAAGAGATTGTGCGTTACTCCAATGTAGCTACCTTAACTGTAAGTGAAGCAAAAGTAACAAAACTTACAGCTACTCCTCTTTCTGTTACACAAGGAATTACTACCAATGTAGCCTATAGGATAGAAGGAACTTCTAATGCTACAGTTACTTATCAAGTAAATGGAGGTACACCTCAAACAGTGGGGCTTAACAATTCAGGGGTAGCAACCGTAACCCTCCCTACTTCACAAGCTACTACTTTTAAAATAACACGTGTACAAAAAGGAGCTTGTGATATTACTCAAAATAAACAAGTACAAGTAACAGCAGCTTTTAATAATGGTCTTTGTACAACTAAGCCTAATAGCTTGTTTGCAACTACTAATGATGCTACTTATACTATTAATAATATTACTGTTACTCGTAGCTATGTAGGTGGAACAACACCTAATAACTTCTTAACAAGTAGTTTAAACGATCCAACAGAATATTGTTCTGTATATCCTGCTAATTCTAATTATCCTTGGTTGCAAAAAGCAAATAATAGAATTACTTCTGTTACTTATAAATTTAGCCAACCTGTGAATAATGTAGAGGTATGGCTTTTGATAATGGGAAAAGGAGCAGTAGGTTCTGTTGATAAAGCTAAATTCAGTATCAACGCAGGTTGCGGAAATCCTACTCTGAGTTTAGTAGCTGATTGTAAAGGTACAGCTACGATTAATGGAACTACTGTAAGTGAAAATAATCTCATAGGTACAGATTTAGCAGTAAAAGTAACTGCCACTAAACCTTTTACTGAACTTACCATTACCGATGATAATAGTACTGCAGGAGGTTTCTTAGTAGAACTCTGTCCTGTTTCAATCAAAAAGCAAGGTACTGGTAATACCGATGCGGTAACCATTACTACGCAACTTACCGCTACAACTACTGCTTGTGTTGGGTTTACTACTACCCTTACTACACAAGCTACTTTAGCCAGTCCTTTCAGTGGTAGTCTCAATTACCAATGGCAAAAGTCTACTAACAATGGTACTACGTGGAGCGATATAAGCGGACAAAGTGGTAGTGCAGCTTCAGGTGCTAATGTCACCTATAGCTTTACGCCTGCTACTTCTGATAACAATGCGCTATACCGTGTAGCATATACTTATACCCACGCCGGTAGTTTCTGTGGTACGATGTCGCTTACTACCAATGCTACTAAATTGGTAGCTAACACAGTATCTTCAGTCATCGCAATAAATGCACCTGCTTATACTGATGTAGCTGTATGTGCAAGTGCTACAGGTACTACTACCATTACGGCTAAAGCAACCCTCAATACAGGTATGGGAGGAACTGGTGTTACTTATCAGTTGCAATACCGTCCTACCAATACTGCTACTTGGACAGACCTCTCCACTCAGAAATATCCGCTTGTTACTGGTGGTGCAGAAAGGACTTTTACAATAGCAAATGTAGCTTCTAACACAGGTTATTACCGAGTGAAGTATACTTCCGATGCCTCAGTATGTGGCGGTGGAGAAAGCTATTCAAATATATTTAAATTTACAGCTCTCACTGTTACCGATGTGCTTACTATCAACCCTACTACTTATCCTGATAAAGTAGTATGTACAGATGCTAGCTTTACTATCAATGCGCAAGCTACAGTAGCTACAGGTACTATAGCTAATGATGGAAGTGGTAATAAATTCGCTTATGAATTGCAGTACAAAGCCGATAATTCTGCCAATTGGGTAACCTATGTGCTCCCTAATGGAGGAGCTGCTCAAATCTATAGCAATAATAGAAAAGTAGGGGCTACTCGTGTCTTTACTATTAATACTGCCAATGTGGCTAATGGTGGTAAGTTCAGAGTGCGCTATGCTGTAGACCTCGTAGGTTTATGCGATGATATAACTGTATACTCTAATGAGTTTACTGTTACTAAGGCTTCAGTACTTAATAACATTACTGAGTTTTATGCTACTCCTGCAACACTCAATGAAACAGGAGCAACCAATGTAGTATATACTATTAAAGGCGTTCCAGGTACGCAGTTGCTACATAAATTCAATAATGGAGTGGCTACTGCTGCCTCTATACCACCAGGAGGAGTTTTAACCGTAACTCACAACGGACAAACTGCTACGGCTACCTTGGCAATTACACAAGTAGCCAACGGTACTTGTACCCTCACTACTAACTATTTAGTAGAAGTAGGTAAAGCAGGAGGAGCTTGTACTAGTTTCCCTTCACCTCAGTTTGCTAAAACAGCTACTGCAGCAGCACAAATAGGAGGACTAACAGTAAACAGAACTATTACAGGAACTCCACAGTTTTTTGACGCCTATACTTATGATTCAGGGCAGATGTGCCAAAGCACTATATTGGCAGGCTATCCTATAATGAAAGGTGGACAGGCAACTATTAAGTATACATTTAGCAAACCTATAACTTCTGTACAAGTATGGCTTTCAGGTTTCGGTGGTAACCCTAGTGTTGCCAATGCCGATAGTGTAACCTTTGCAGTAAACTGTAGTGGCACAGTAGCAGTAAACGCAGTAGGTTGTGGTTCCGATGCTGGAAAACTTACCGTAGCTGGTGGAAAAGTATCACACCAAGCCAATGTGTATACTCAAGCAAAAGTAGTCGTAACCTCTGATAAACCGTTCACCGAACTTACCCTTACCGACCCTGATAACAGTAGCGCCGGTGGGTATGTAGTAGAATTGTGCCCAATATCAGTAGTATCTGTAGGAACAATGAGTGTTACAGCTCAACCTACTCCTAAAACTATATGTGCAGGTGATGATTCAAAATTAGAGGCAAAAGCTATACTAACAGGTGTACCAGTTTCATATAGTATTAGTTACGAATGGCAACAAAGTGATGATGCTACTACTTGGATAAAAGCAGTAGCTCCAGTAGCCCCTGCTCCAACAGGAAGTGTACTCAACAATGGTATCCATACCTCTACGCTTACTCTTAAAAATGTACCAGTAAGCTATAACGGCAAGTACTTCCGTGTAGTATTCAAATATACTAGTTGTACTACAACAGTTGTTACTGCTACAAGCACAACAGTAAGATTAACTGTAACTACTGCAGCTACTCCTACAGTAAGCAGTACTACTACCCTTTGCCCTACAGCAAATAGTAATATTGTATCGTTTGATAATTATGTAACCCCTGCAGTAGGTACTACCTTGCGTTGGTATGCTACCCCTACAGCTACTGCAAGCACTACTGTAGCTCCTACTATCAATACGAATGTAACGACTCGTACTACTGCAACAGCCTATGTACGAGCTATCAATAACAACGGCTGTACTAGTGGCCTCGTAACTGTTACCCTTACAGTGAACGATACCACACCACCTGCTTTCAATGCTCCATCTGCTTTGAATATAGTGTGTAACTCAACTACAGCTACTACAGCTATCAACACTTGGTTCGGTACGGCTACTGCCACCGATGCTTGTGGTGCAATAGCAACTATTACAAATAACTATAATGCCCCAGCTGACTTTTGTACTGTACCTGGTGGCGTTATCACAGTTACCTTTGTAGCAAAAGATACCTTTGGTAATGTAACTACTAAAACATCAACTATTAAGTTAGCAGCTACACCTCTTACAGTAGCAAGCGATACCTTCACCGT